>NZ_JAUBRK010000019.1:0-91905 GCF_036701825.1 Microcoleus sp. MOSTC5
CAGAGGTACTGGAATAAAAACTAATCCTCCTATTTTTAAAATCTTAAAGCCTCCCAAGCCTTAAGTAAACCGTATTGAGTTATATTGAACGATTCAACAACACCTTACGCCAGCGAGTTTCTCGCTTAGTACGCAAAACCTTGTCGTTTTCAAAGTCATTAGACAACCATATCGGTGCAATCTGGTATTTCATCCATCATTATAATGCATCATTACTTGTTTAGCACTACCGGATTTCTTTACTTATTCCAATACCTGCGCCAGTGAAACAGATTCTCCCATAAATTGCGCGAAAAAGTATTGCTACCCAAGCGCTGCGACTCCCAAAGAGCAGCAGTTTGACCGTTAATTGCCGAAAAACTCGACCAAATATAAGGAAGTTGGGCGATCGCCTCAACCTTCATCCCGTGACGCACAGCCAAAGCGCTCGCGTGAATCAACTCAGCAGCTTGCGGCCCCACAATACTCGCTCCCAAAATCTCCCCGTTGCGACGCCCGACAATCTTACAAAAACCCGTTGTATCCCCGGACATTTGAGCTCTTTCAACATTCTTGAAATATTCCCGACAAACAATGAGATCGTCTCCAAAACGGCGCCTTGCTTGCGCTTCAGTCAAGCCAACCCTCGCCAACTGCGGATCGGAAAAAATCGCCCAAGGAATCCCGCGATAATCTATTTGAAACAGGGGCAAAAACAAAGCATTTTTCACAGCAACCGCAGCTTCGTAATTAGCGATGTGAGGGAACGGATAACCCCCAGCAACATCGCCGATCGCATAAATGCGGCGATTAGTTGTTTGCAGCTTTTCATTTAAAATCACCCCCCGAGCGCTGAATTGAACCTTAGCCGCTTCGAGATTTAACGATGAAAAATTGTGCCCTCTACCGGCGGCTAGAAAAATCTCCTCAGCTTCGATCGCCCTTGGCCCAGCTTGAATCCACTTTTTACCCTCAATCACCCTAGCTTGAGTCACCTCAGTAGCAGTGAGAATCCGCACTCCTTCAGCTTCCATTCCAGCTTGCACCAAACCAGCAGCCTCCCGGTCTTCTTTAGCCAAAATGTGCGAACTTTTCACCACCAAAGTGACAGCAACCCCGAGCCGAGCAAAAGTCTGAGCCACTTCGACACCGCTGGGATCTGCGCCGATTACAGCCAAACTTTTAGGCAACTGTGAAAGTTTTGCTAATTCCCCGACAGTTTCCGAAGTAAAAAAGCCAGCAGACGAAAGTCCTTCAATATTGGGAATCGCCGGCAGAGTTGGACAAGCTAGCAAATAACAGAGCGATCGCAATGAACGCCCGCCGACAACAAAAGCCAAATCCGGTTTCGCAACAAACTCGCCGCTGCCAAAAATAACATCGACTCCGCGAGCAGCCAAAACGCCGAGAGAATCAATTTCTGACAAATTAGAAACAACACCCTCGGCCCACTTGAGAACCCCGTCAAACCGCAATTCGCTCGGCATGGAGGAATTAGCGAGTTCCCAGCGAACGCCCAACTGCTGGCGGCTTATCTGCTGGGCAAAACGAGCAGCCTCCCTAAAAGTTTGGCTGTATCTCAAACCAAGGTCGATCGACTCTTTTCCCCCAGTCGGCAAATCTTGCGAATTACTTAGCGGTTCCACCAAAGCAACGCGGGCCGGGAAATTAGTTGCAGTCAAAGCAGCATAACGTCCGGCCGGAGTCCCACCAATAATCACTAAATCATAGTCAAGCATAAATAAAGAAGTCAGTAGTCATTAGTCATTAGTTAGTAGTTTAGGACGATCCGTGCGCGGGGTCAGAAACCCGGTTTCTTCCTAGATATTTCGCTGCAAAACCCAAGATTTATCATAGAAACCGGGTTTCTTGGGGATGTCCGCTCAAACGACCAATAAAATCGGTTTGTCAACTTTTATTGGTTGTTAACAGTCAACAGTCAACTGACAACTGACAACCGTCAACAGTCAACTGACAACCGTCAACAGTCAGCTAACGAATAACTTCGGCAAGTGCAGCAATCAGCCGCAGATTGTCCGCCCTTGAGCGCACAGCTACTCGAAAAAACCGATCGCCCAACTCAGGAAAACTCAAACAATCCCGAATCAAAATCCGGTGTCGTTCCAACAGACTTTTTTGAATCAAAGAAACCGACATCGACGACTCAACCAACAAGAAATTAGCCGCTCCGGCAATTGGCTGCAAACCCGGTAAATTAGCCAAACCCTCAAATAGCTCTCGGCGAGCCACAGGCAGCCAATCCCAAGTTTGCCGCTCAAACACAGTATCTCGCACTACAGCAGCAGCAGCAGCAGCAGCCAAAGCATTCACAGGCCAAGGATCGCGCTGCAACTGCCAGCGGCCCAGAATATCGGGATGGGCGATCGCACAGCCCAACCGCAGTCCCGGCAGAGAATAGAATTTAGTGAGCGATCGTAAAATCACCAAATTCGGAAACTCCTCAACAGCATCGATCAAAGTTTCCTGCTTAGAAGGCGGTAGAAAGTCCATAAAGGCCTCATCTACCACCACCATACCTAACTGCTTCACATAAGGCAAAATCGCCTCCCTATCAAACAGCAAACCCGTAGGATTGTGCGGGTTGTTCAGGAGTAAACCTCGATCGGCATCGAGAGCAAGAGGAACCGGGAGATGGAAAGAAGGGGAGACAAGAGAACGGTTAGAAACCGACAAATCATCCGTTACTAACCGGCGAACAGGGTCCGCGTCCAACAATTGGAGAGCCAAAGGACATTTGAGCACCTTCGCCCCGAAAGCCGAAAGAGCCCGCCAGTAATCGCCAAAAGCCGGAGTCACCAAATAAGTCGCCTCCAGCTTCGACAAATCCCAAGCCGCCCAAGTCAACAATTCCGCCGAACCATTCCCCGGCAAAATCCAATCCGGGTCAACATTCAAAGCCTCACCCAAAGCAGTCCTGAGCTCTCCATAATCCGGGTCTGGGTAAGCCGTCAGACTGCTCAAGTGTGCTTGAATCGCATCCAGGGCCGACTCAGGAGGGCCCAAAGGACTGATACTCGCAGAAAAATCGAGAATAGCAGAGGGAGGGCAGCCTGCCAGTGCGGCTGCCCAAGCTAAATTCCCACCGTGTACAGGTCTAATCAAGACTCAGTTCGCCAGTTATTCCGCGTTTTTCGGCGGTGCAACTCTGTCCTTAAACAACTTCCCTGCGGAAAATGCAGGAACTCGGGTTGCTGGGATTTCCATCTTGTCGCCAGTTTTGGGATTGCGACCCTCGCGGGCTTTGCGTTCCCGCGACTCAAACGAGCCAAAACCGACCAGCGTCACCTTATCGCCGTCGGAGACAGCTTCCATGATTGCTTCCAAGGCTGCACTCAAAACAGCATCTGCCTGTTTTTTAGTGACACTAGCCTTTTCTGCCACTACATCAACCAATTCACCTTTGTTCATTGCGCACTCCTTCAGGGTTTGCAAAATACGTCAAACAGAGTTCAACTATTAGCTGTGAGTTATCAACTGCATGGGGGTGTGGCTTGGGAGGTTTGGGTTGTTCCCTTTGGCTCCTGTCCGCTTCCCCAATTCAAAACTCCTGCTGAATACTAATTACCCTAGGGTAATTGGTCAGAAAAGGAATTTTTGTTTCTAATTGCTGAAAACCCCACAGCATCTAATTTTCACTGCATTATTCTAAAGTCTTGCCGACCGTTATGGATCGGTGGAACCTTTAATTTATATGGAACTTGGCAACTTTTTAGAATTAATACCCAAAATTAGGTAAAAAAATACCACTTTGGAGAGAAGATTTCTCGCCTCGGTGGATGTCAAAGCCGAAAAAAATGAAAAACAGAAAGAATAAAATGTCATTTGTCAAGGGCTAAAGGAAAAAAGTTTTCCTTCTTCCTTCTTCATTTCCTGCTCTTTTCTTCCCCCCGTGGGGCAGGGCTGTTTCATTCTCCCGAAACCCGCCACGGACTTCAGTCCCTGTCTCATAGCTGAAGTCGTCTTCAGACGACTGAGAAAATCATTTCTAGTCCTCTTGCAGAGAACTAATCAGTTCTTTAGTCCTCTGCAAGAGGACTTTAGCTTTGAGGCAGGGGTTGAAACCCCTGTCTGACTGAGGGGAAAGAGCGTTAAGTTGACACCAATGCCCTCTTATCTCTTCCTTCGCTCTACTGTCTCGGCTGGACGGGCTGACTGCGCTGCAATAGTTGGCGCGCGTCGGGACTGATGTTGTTTTGGTAGCCAAAGTTCGATCGATCGCTATCATCCAAAATCTGCGGAGTCAGCAATACAATCAACTCCGCCCGCTGGTTTGCCTTATCGGTGCTCCTGAACAGCGAACCGATAATCGGCAAATCTCCCAAAATCGGAATCTTGTTCGCTGTAACCCGTTCTTCGTCGCGGATAATCCCCGAAACAATCAAAGTCTGACCGTCCCGCAGGCGAATTAACCCCGATTGCAACGAGCGCTCGCCCAGCAGAGTGATCTGATTGGTGTTCGCGCCAGTCGAAAGGTTTTGAGTGTTGCCGGGTGTCCTGATAATCGGGTTCACCCGCAGAGAGACAAAGCCGTTGTCGTCAACCCGATCGATCGCCACCCCCAACTGCAAACCAGCCCTGTCTTTGACAGCCGTCACCGTTTGGGTACTTGTATTTCCAGTAGTCTGCGTTTGCGACGTGATGTTAGTAATCACCTCATCAGTAATATTCACATTCGCCGTTTCTCCTTCTTGAACGACTAGAGTCGGATCGGTCAGGATTTTGGCATTCCGGCTTTCAATAGTTGCCCGCAACGCCGACAGGAACCTCCTGGGATATTGGAACAGCGGGAACAAGCCGAAAGTTGCTTCTCCCACAGAGGTTAACGCTCCAGTGGTTAAGTCTCTCCCAAACGGCGTGTAATCGGTAATCCCAACTCGCGTAGGGTCAGTAGTAATCGGCGCTGTCGGCTGCACGAACAACCCGCCGCCGGGTGCTGTCAGCGGCACGTTAAGTAGCCTGCCGTTCGGATCGTACAAAGGCTCCCCGAATACTGGGTTGCCGACGATCGGTCGAGCGATGATCCCGTTAAGGGGATCCCCGCTGGGCGGATTGATGCCGCCAAAATTGAGACTTGCTGCTCCATTGTCATTGACGAAGAAATTGTTATTAATTCCGAAAGAGAAACTGCTGTTGGTTCTGTTGCTTCCCACCAAGTTGATATCGATCACCTTGACGTTGACAGCCACTTGACGGCGGCGCAAATCTAGCTGTGTCAAGAAAGCCACAGCCATGTCAACTTTGCGCGGGTCGCCCACTAAAGTGATGGAATTGAGCCGAGAATCCGCCAGCACCGACAGTCCCCTCAGCAAGAGCGGCCCGGTGCCTTCCCTAGCGCCGATCGCCTTAATGTCCGGTTCCCTAATTTCCACATCCCGCGCCGCATTTCCCTGGCCCACGCTTTGAATAGTCACCCGAGTAATCGGCAGTTGAGTTTCCGCGCCTTGAGCGCTCAAAAAGTTAGCTGCATCCGTAGACCGAACTTGATTGAGCCGCAGAGTCCGAATGATAATATTGCGCGAGTCGATCGGCAAGCTAGTCCCTACAAAAATCGTCCGCCCCTGGCGGTTAGCTTGCAGCCCGCTAATCCGCAGCACGTAGTTGAAAACATCTTGCACCGACTCATTTTCGATGTCCAAGGAAATCTTCGGCCCTTCATCGGAGCCTGTCGCTCCCGGTGCGGCCGCAGGTTGGCCGGGTTGACCGGGGGCCCCGCCGCCTGTAAAAGCGATGTTCAATCCCGCAGCGCGGGCCAGCAGAGCCAAAACGTCCCGGACTGGGGCATCCCGCAACACCAAGCGGGGGATGCGTTCTCCCGAACTCAGTTCAATATTTCCCACGCCGGGGGCGATGTTAGACACCGCGATATCTCCCAAGGGGGGAGCCACGGCCCGCGGTTGGAAAGGCGGCGCCTGATTTGTCTGAGATTGAATCTCGCTGGGGAGGGGCGGGCGATCGTTCCTGGTAACAGTAACTTCGGGATTTGGCAGCAGCACGCCTGGGTTTTGCGACGTGCGAATTTGGGGAGCCGGCCGGGGAGCTGTTTGGCTCAGCGGCAGTCCCGGAGGTGGCGGAGGTGCAGTTTGGGCAGACTGTTCAGTCCCGCCCTGTCCGGCAACGCTGAGGACGATGCTTTGGCCTTGTCCGGGAACAATTTGTCCGTTGGGAACTCCGTTGGTGCCCGCCACCACAACGCGGATGCTGTTAGCCTCTACCTGGCTGATTTCTACTGAAGAAATTCCCGGAGCGGGGTTATCTTGACGGAAGCTGTTGCCTTGTGGCAAGCGGAGCTGGGTGTTAATAATTGTGGCTTGGTAAGTATTGCCGTTATTGATGGCGAAAACTTGCGGGCGATCGCCCTTTTCCGTAGCTAGGACAATATTTACCCCATTATTGCCTTGACTTACTTGCACTCCTGTGACTTGAGTCGGCACTGCCAAGACGGGGGCTTGGGCGATGATAACTCCTGCAGCGCTGCATAAGAGTCCTCCACTTAACCGTAGATGCTGTTTCACGTTCTCTCCTCAACTACACTTTGTTATTTGTTGTTAGCAGTCTTTTGTCGCTAGCTGCTAAACTGACTGAAAGATTCTCGATTCGATCCTTTTTGAAAGGAGAAGTTATGCCCTTTTCGATTTTAGATTTTCGATTAGGAATAACTGAATGATATAAGGGTTAGAAGCTATCCTACAGTTTCATTATTTTTTGGAACTGATATTAGAATAAATTCGGTCTTAGACCGAATTTTTGAGTGCCATATAATAAATTATTTGATGGCATTCCTAATTTTTTGACTTCTACCTTCAATCTTCAAAGTTCTACCTTCTGCATTCTCCATTTTTGTGAAATAGCGACTTGGGAATAATAGCTAATATCCGCCAAACAACCGCTACTTAGCAACAGGACTCGGAGCCGCAATTGGCGCTTTTTCTTCTTGCTTTAATGGCAGCAGCGCGTGCAAGTCAAAAGCAGTTTTAATTTTAGTTGGCGGCTGCTCCACAGGAACTATTTTCCCTTTCAAAAAGTCAACTTCAATTGCCTGATTTGATGCTAGCAATTCAGATTTCAAATTCCTCACTACCAACAGCGACTGCATCAACTCCAAGTTACGCATAAAATTGCGGGTTTGAGCGAAAGTGCCTTCAAACTCTACCTTAAATTTTTTGCGTCTGAGCTTGCCAGCCAGGGACGGCCCGAAGGAGGTATCGGCCAGAATATCTGGGTCTGGAGCTCCCGGCGCGGCCGTTGCTGCTGCTGGCGGGATATCCGGCTCAAATTTGGTAATTTTAGCCTTGAGGTCATCTCCTTGCACGCCGGCGTTGATTCTATTAACCAGTTGGGTCATGTCCAGCAAAAGCGTGTTGGCGCTGGCGTCGCTGGCAAACATTGCCGTCACGTTGGCGCGGCGCTGTTTTGCTTCTTCTTGCTTTGCTTCTGCTTCTGCCTTTTTTTGAATTTGAGTTTGCAATTGCAGTTGCGTTTGCTTGCTTTCGCTAATTTTTTGCTTGAATTCGCCGCTTTTTTGGAATTCGGGCAGTACGAACTGGTAGCCGAGGTAGCCGGCAATTCCGAGACCTAGAACCGCGACGCCGATTGCTTGGACTTGGGGCGTCAGCTTAATCCCGAATATTTCCTTAGCCCCTGTATCTTCTGCTTGTCCGCTAGGACCATACTCATTTGCTAATGTCATTGTTTTTTAACCTCTGGTTTTTGTGGTTCTAGCACTCCTTTTTCTTGAAGTGTTTCTATCCGTATTGCTAGCCCGTCTGCTTGCTTGCTCCGCAGCTCGGGGAGCAACTCGGAGGCTCCCGTCGGGCTGAGCGTTGTTTCAATTTTATATTCCACCACCGGCCGCAGTTTGGGAAGTTCTGCTGGTGCTGCTGCGTTTTGGTTGCGCACTTGTAATTGTGCGGGGTTGTTTTTTAATGTGGCCGCTACCAGTTTGGTATCGGTGTTGAGGAAGAAAGGAGAGCGCTGGACTAGCAACATAAAGTCGTTAACTTGAGCAAAGGTACTTGCTATCCCTGAAATTTGTACTTTTGCTGCCTGCTGCGGCAAAACGACGGGGGCGGGAGCAGCAGCCGGGGTGGGGCTGGCTGGAGACGGACTCGCCTCCGGGGAGGCAGCGGGAGTTGCTGCGGGGGGAGGGGGTGCTGCTGCAACGGGGGACGGACTGGGGTCGATTTGCTCGATTTTGGCAATTTGCACTCCCGCCGGAGTGCGGGCACTCAGGTCTTGCAGCATCGCCGACCAAGGTTTAATTTGGTCGAATACTCCGGCTAATGCTTTGTATTCGGCGGTAACTTGGTCGGTTTCGGCGTTGATGGCTTTGATGGTGTTGGCTTGAGTGTTTAACTTTGCCAGTTCTTCGTCGATGGTTGCTTGTTGTGCGGCCAAGTTGGTATTGTCGTTAGTCGCCCACCACCAAGCGCCCATGACTGCGGCGTTGAGGCCGAAGGCAAACAGCAGCGCCCCAATTAGGGGCAGTTGGTCTTTGGCTCCACCCGAACTTTTTTTAGCTGAGCTTTTGGCTGCTGCGACAGGTTTGTAGTCCGGCCGGTCGTTGAGAAAATTAATATCTAGGCTGTACATGGCTTCACTCGATTTTATAGCAGAAGGAAGAAGGTAGAAGGCACAAGGTAGAAGGTAGAAGGCACAAGGTAGAAGGTAGAAGGTAGAAGGTAGAAGACACAAGGAAGAAGGTAGAAGTAAGAAGGAATCGACCGCTTATGTTTCAGCAATTAAGAAGGTCCTAACTGTCTTGGCTGTTGCTATAGATTTAAATTTGAAATTTTAGATTTTTGACAGAACCCAAGATTGCTGGTACAAGTGAAGGATTTATTTAGGGAAGAAAGAAACAACTTTCTGCCTTCTACTGAAGGAATGGGCTGCTTCTACCTCAGAGATATTCTACCTTTTACCTTCTACCTTCTACCTCCAATATTCTACCTTCTGCTTTCTGCCTTCTTCTTTGGGCAGGGGTTTTTACCTAAAATTCTCAAATCGGTTTTTCTCCCATCTAAAACTGTTAGGTCACATCACCTCCCTCAGTCCTAAACCTAGGGCGACTCCTAAACCTGCTCGCTGTTCTGGGGTAATTTCTTCGCTGATTTCGAGTCCTAGGGTTTCGATGGGATCGACTTGAGATGCCGGCAAGCTTAATCTTTGCATGAAAAATTCGTCTAGTTTGCCGATCGCAGCTCCAGGACCCGCTAGCAGCAATTGCGCTACTTCGAGTTCTTCGCTCTGGTTGAGGTAAAAGTCTACTGAGCGGCGCAGTTCGTCTGCTAGTTCTCCCAATACTTTAATCATCGCATTTGTGCCGGGATTGGCGTCTCCAGACGCGCCCATTGTATCTGTGACTGGCAGAGTCATGCCTTGCAGTTCGCTGGTGTCTCTGGTTGGCGGCAGGTTCATAGCTTGGTTGAGGGCGGTCTGGATTTGGTAGGTGCCGATCGGGATGGTACGGTTGAACTGAGGTATGCCGTCCACTACTATAGCTAACTCGGTGCTGTCAAATTCTATGGCGGTGAGAACGGCTGCTTCTTGGGAGGAAAATTGTTGCAGTTGTTCTTTGAGGGTGCGGATTAGGGCAAAGCTGGTTACTTCTAGTACGTCTATAATCAGTCCGGCTTCTTTGAAGGTTTCGATGTATGTGTCGGTAACTTCTCTGCGGGTTGCGACTAACACGACCTGCACTTTTTCTACTCCGTCGTCATCTACAAAAAGGCCTATTTTTTGATAGTCTACGTCGGCGTCTTCTCTGGGAAACGGCAAGTACAGTCCTGCTTCTGCGTTCATGTAATCCCGCAGTTCTTCCTCGTTGAGCTCTGCGGGAACAGGGATTAAGCGGATGACGGCTTCGCGGCCGGGAATGGCTGTGGCTACTCGCTTGGCTTTGATTTTGTTTTCGGCGAGGACGGCTTTTATTAGTTCTGCCATTCCTGGCGGATCGACTATTTGTCCTTCTTGTACATAGTCTTCTGGAACTTCTATTGAGGCTAGGATGCCTAATTTTAATGCCTGAGCTTTCTTTTCGAGCTGAATGATGTTGATGCGGTCTGGGGCTATTTCGATCCCGATTCCTGGCTGGCGTTGGGAAAGTAGACCTTTGAAAAAGTTAACCATGTGATTGGGTCGCCGGTAATTGCTATTTTTTTCTTTTGTAGTTGGCCAGCCTGATTCAGCGCGCGCGGTGTTGGAGGGTTGGTTTCCAACTGCCGCAAGAGTGCTGCAATCTCGGTATCCCGCCGTAGCTGCGCAGATCCGTCTGTGTTGCGCGATCGCTAGTTCCGATTTTATGCTATCCAATTTACTTGACAATAGCTATTCTGCTGCGAATGTCAATAAATTCCAGCTCGATCGACCGAAAACCTGCCGATTCTGCACAAAAACAGACTATCTCGCTCCTGGGCCCAGGTACAAAACTCTGTTACTGACTCGATCGCGCTTGATTCGGGCGATCGCTTTTTTCTCTAACGGTTCCCATAACTCTCAAATTTTATTCTATGAAACGTAAATCTTGGCAACTGTTTGCTGTTTTTGGGCTGGTGGGGCTGCTGCTGGCTGCGGTGGTGAGTTGCAGCAAGCCGGCTGTTAATTCCCAGGCAAATAATACGCAGGAAATCGAGTTCTGGACTATGCAACTTCAACCTCAGTTTACTGAGTATTTCAACAAGACAATCGCCGGTTTTGAAGCGGAAAATCCGGGGGTGAAGGTGCGTTGGGTGGACGTTCCTTGGTCGGCGATGGAAAGCAAAATTTTGGGGGCGGTTTCGGCGAAAACTGCGCCGGATGTGGTGAACCTGAATCCCGATTTTGCTTCGCTGTTGGCTGGACGCAATGCTTGGCTGGATTTGGATTCTCGGATTCCGCAGCAAGTTCGATCGCTCTATCTCCCAAATATCTGGAAAGCTAGTGTACTCGACGGCAAGAGTTTTGGCATTCCTTGGTATCTCACGACTGGGGTGACAATTTACAATACGGAGTTGTTAAAGAAGGCTGGAATTGCTAAGCCTCCTGCTACCTATGCCGAGTTGGCACAGGTTGCGAAGCAGGTGAAGGAGAAGACTGGTAAGTTTGCTTTTTTTGTGACTTTTGTGCCGGAAGATTCGGCGGAAGTTTTGCAATCTTTCGTGCAGATGGGTGTGCCTTTGGTTGATGCGAAAGGCAAGGCGGCTTTTAATACTGCTAAGGGCAAAGCTGTTTTTCAGTATTGGGTAGATTTGTACAAGAACGGACTTTTGCCGCAGGATGTTTTGGTGCAGGGACATCGTAGGGCGATCGAGCTTTATCAAGCTGGGGAAACTACTTTGTTAGCTTCTGGGCCTCAGTTTTTGAAGGCGATTGGTGAGAATGCGCCGAGTATTGGTGCTGTTTCGGCTGCTGCGCCTCAAATTACGGGGGAAACAGGTAAGAAGACTGTGGCGGTGATGAATTTGGTTGTGCCCCGCGACAGCAAGCGCCCTGATGATGCTGTCAAGTTTGCTCTGTACGTGACTAATTCTCAAAATCAGTTGGCTTTTGCTAAGGCTGCTAATGTTTTGCCTTCTACGGTTGAGGCTTTGCAGGACGATTATTTTAAGACCGTTCCGACTGATGCTCCTGCAGCCGATCGAGCTCGCGTTGTTAGTGCTTCTGGGTTGAGTTCCGCCGAGCTATTGATTCCGCCTCTCAAGGATGTTAAGAAGTTGCAAAAGGCGATTTATGACAATTTGCAGGCGGCAATGTTGGAGGAGAAGTCGGTAGACCAAGCTGTGGCTGATGGGGCTAAGGCTTGGGATCAAAGGTAGTTTTTAATTGAAGCTGGGGCGGGATTTTATTTTCTCTCGCCCCTTGCTTTTTTTAGCCACTTGACGTATTATTAAATAATGGAAATATGTGCGACCATATATAAGCAGATATAAGCTTTTAAGTTATTAAATGATTAAATTACCGCCTCTTCAAAAGGCGGAGTCAGAGGAGAAAACTCGATAGGTCAAGCTCGACTACTTGAGAGGTAAATGTTTCTGGATCAGAACGCTCGCTCATCCCAGAAACCGAGTTTATTTATCCCGTGCGATGGCCTTTATCAATTCAGCTTGATTGATGATTTGTAGGAATACAGCCTGAATTCCTCAAATATTCAGAAATTTGACTGGTGTTAAAATTAAAGCTCAGATCGGAATAGGAGAAAATTCTTATGCCAGCGATGACACTCAAAG
This sequence comes from Microcoleus sp. MOSTC5, assembly GCF_036701825.1. Taxonomy (NCBI): domain Bacteria; kingdom Bacillati; phylum Cyanobacteriota; class Cyanophyceae; order Oscillatoriales; family Microcoleaceae; genus Microcoleus; species Microcoleus sp. MOSTC5. Next base: position 12,201 of record NZ_JAUBRK010000019.1, read on the forward strand.
ATTTGAACCAAGTTCAAACCCTTTTTTCCGAAGCGGGTTTAGATTACAAAATTGAACTAGAAGACGGGAGACTTTCAATTGTGGGGCCATCAGACATCGTATCAAGTGAAATCAGCAGTATTTTGATTCGCTTGCTGGGTAACTGGGTTTATCCCCGTCGCTTGGGGAGAGTCTTTGACTCCGCAGGCGGTTTCATCATGCCGGATACGAATGTCAAAGCACCGGATGTTTCTTTTGTGCGGGCCGCCCGCTTGCGCCAAAGTCCGCGTTATTTTGGAGAACTTGTCCCCGATTTGGTGGTTGAGATTAAATCTCAGAGCGATCGTATTAAGCCTATAGAAAACAAGGTTTTGAAGTTTATAGAGTTGGGTGCGATCGTCGGAATTCTGATCGATCCTGATGAAGAAACAGTGACTATTTATCGCTCTACAGGTGAACCGACTGTTTTAGGAAATGGCGATATCTTAACAGTAGCAGAACTTTTTCCCGGTTGGGAATTGCCCGTTTCAGAATTGTGGCCTCCTATCTTTACGGAGGAAGAAACACAATTCTGATGCGTTTAAGCTTGGGATTGTTGTTGTTGCAGAAAATAGCCGACGAGATAAAGCGAACCGCAAAGGATTGTTAGGTTGTCACCTGTAACAGCAGCATCTAAAGCTGTTGTTAAGTCGGGGAAGGCTTGACAGAGAGTTAATTCGGGACACATAATTTGAGCGAGGGCTGCTAATTCTGCGGGGGATGATGAGTTTGGATCGGGTACGGGTACTAGGTAAAGTCGATCGCCCTTTTTGAGTAATGCTTTCAAAATATCATCGCAGTCTTTAGTCGCAAGAATGCCAATTACCCAGTTAATCGGTGACGGGTGATTGTTCAGGCGATCGACATATTCACGCAGGGCGATAGCTGCGGCTGGATTGTGCGCGCCGTCAATTAATATATTGCGGTTTTTCCAAGTTGTCTGCTGGAGTCTTCCGGGCCATTGGGTTTTGGCGATACCGTTTTCGATGGCGGTTGGGGAAATTTGCCATCCTTGGTTTTGGAGAGTTTGCAAAGTTGCGATCGCAATTGCTGAATTCATTAGTTGAATTTTTCCCAGCAGCGGCAATTGATATTTTATTTTAACCGCATTTTGATTTAACTGATATTCTGCGAATCCTTGTCCTAAATCTATTGCTGGTTTTACCCAACTTGCCGGACAGTCTAATTCTTGAATGCGTTTTTCTACCACTATTCTAGCTGATTCTGGCAATTCTCCGATCACTGCCGGACATTTTGCTTTAAGAATTCCCGCTTTTTCCCCAGCAATATCGGCGACAGTGGGGCCGAGTATTTGCCAGTGTTCAAGACTGATAGAAGTAATGACGCTAGCGAGAGGTGTTTCGCAAACGTTAGTCGCGTCTAATCTACCGCCCAATCCAGTTTCTATGACTGCGATGTCTGTTTTTTGTTCGGCGAAATACAGCCAAGCTGCTGCGGTGATTATTTCAAATTGAGTGGGAGTTTCGGTGTTATTTTCGGTGGCGGCGACAACTCGTTCTAGACACTGTTGCAATGCTGTTGGGGCAATCGGTTTTTGGTTGATGCAAATTCTTTCTGTCCAATCGATTAGGTGCGGGGATGTGTAGCGCCCGACTCGATAGCCCGCTTCTGTTAGTACGGAAGAGACATAAGCGCAAACGGAACCTTTGCCATTGGTGCCGGCAATGTGGATAATGGGTACTTGTTGGTGGGGGTTGTCTAGTTTTTGGAGAAGTTGGTGAATTCTTTCTAAGCCGAGATGGACGCCGAAATGTTGGTAAGATTGAAGGATGGATTCTGAATTCATTGAGGATTATTGGATTTTTTAACGAGTCGCGAAGGCGCGAAGGAAGAGAGGAGATAGATGTCGATTGGTATGAATATTATTTCTCTGTTTTCGGGTTGTGGCGGATTAGATTTGGGTTTTCGCTTAGCTGGCTTTAATCCGGTTTGGGCGAATGAATATGATAAGTCTATTTGGGATACGTATAATTTCAATCATCCTGAAACTATTTTAGATCGCAGAGATATCAGAAAAATCAAATCTGATGAAATTCCCAACTGTATTGGGATAATCGGCGGCCCTCCTTGTCAAAGTTGGAGTGAAGCAGGGGCGAAACGAGGGATTGATGACAGTCGGGGTCAACTTTTCTGGGAGTATATCAGAATTGTGCGGGACAAGCAGCCTTTGTTTTTTTTAGCTGAGAATGTTAGCGGTATCTTAGCTCCCAGAAACAAGGAAGCTTTTACTTATATATTATCGCAGTTTGAGGAGATCGGGTATCGGGTTTCGTACAAGTTGTTGAATGCTAAAAATTTTGGTGTTCCGCAAGATAGGCAAAGGGTGATTGTTGTTGGCTATCGGGAAATTCTGGGTTTGGGTTTTGAGTTTCCCGCACCTGGAACCGAGGTTTTGACGCTGAAAGATGCGATTTTGGATTTGCAGGCGATCGCCCCTATGTCAGTTAAGGGTAAATTAGATAATTATCACGATTCTGTCCCAAATCACGAATGTGCGGATTTGGGGTTTTCGAGCATTTATATGTCGCGAAATCGAGTGAGAAGTTGGTCGGAACCTTCTTTTACAATTCAGGCGAGCGGTCGACACGCACCTCTCCATCCTCAAGCTAATAAAATGATTTTAGTTGCTAAGGATAAACGCATTTTCGATCCTAATTCGCCTCACCCTTACCGCAGATTGTCTGTCAGGGAATGTGCTAGAATTCAGACTTTCCCGGATAAGTTTATTTTTAAGTACAAGCAGATTGCTGATGGATATAAAATGGTGGGTAATGCTGTTCCTGTGAATTTGGCTAGAAATTTGGCGAGTAAGATTTTTGAAGATATTGTCATAGGGAATCGGGAATCTGGCATCGGGAATCGGGCATCATCTTTATTATCTGTCATCTGAATTTTGTCAACTAACCTATGTTTTTAGGACGTTTTGAATTGCTGAAAGCATCGCTTATTCTGCTGCCCTAGTCGTAAAGCCGATCGAGCTTCAAGAACGTTTGCAACAGCGCATTTGCTCCCTGAGTGCACTGTTCGGGGGAAGTATATTCATCTTCTGCATGGCTGATGCCGCCGCGAGAAGCAACGAAAATCATCCCCATATCGGTAAACCGTCCGATTTCTTGAGCGTCGTGTCCGGCGCGGCTGATTAAATGGGTGTAACTCAAGCTTAATTCCCGGCAAACTTCTGCAATTGCATTTTGAATTTTTGGTGCTGCTAGCGTCGGCAATACGTGCAGCATTTCGGTCATTTCAACTTCGGTTTGGGTGGCAAGTGCGATCGCCCCAAACTCCTGTTTCATTTTAACTAACAACTCTTCCAAATGAGTTTGAGATATATCGCGCAAGTCGATTTTAAAATCCACCTTTCCCGGAACAATATTTGTAGCATTCGGCGACACATTTAAGTAACCCACCGTTGCTACCTGTTCTCCGGGTGTTTCTACTCCCAGCTTGTTGACTGCCAGTACCATTTGTGCGGCGGCTACCAGCGCATCTTTTCGGGCGTGCATGGGCGTCGATCCGGCATGATTCGGGCGGCCCGTTACCGTTACTGCATAGCGGTACTGTCCGACAATGCCTTTGACTACTCCTATTTCGTCGGCGGTACTTTCCAAAACGCCTCCTTGTTCGACGTGCAGTTCTACAAAAGCTGCTATTTCTTGGGGATGGCGTTTGGCATCCCCAATTTTTGACCAATCTCCGCCAATTTTTCCCAAGCAAGTTTCAATGGAAGTACCGTCGCTGCGTCGGTAATATGCCGCGTCGCTGATTGTATTTCCGGCCATCGCTTTGCAGCCGATAACGGTGCATTCTTCGTCAGTAAATACGATCGTCTCAATGGGATGTTCCAAGCGCACGTTATTTTCGTGCAGTACCCGCACCACTTCAATGCCTGCCAAAACTCCCAAAACTCCGTCGTAATGGCCGCCCACAGTCACGGTGTCGATGTGAGAACCTGTGGCTAGCGCTGCACCTTCGCGCTTTCCGGGATATCGACCGATAATATTCCCCGCCGCGTCAATGCGAACTGTCATCCCTGCTTCTACCATCCAAGATTCAACGAGTTGGCGGGCAAGCAAATCTGCTTTGGTAAATGCTACCCGACTGACGCCTCCTCCCGGTAGTTTGCCAATTTGAGCGAGTTGGGCGATGCTGCGGTTGAGGCGCGACCCGTTGACTGAAAGTGTAAATGTAACTGTCATCTAAAGTTCTGCTATTGATTGATTTAACTAATTGTTGTATACTGTATGCAATAGCATTTAAATAGGCGAAACAATGTAGCCTTGTTTACAAAAATCGATGGCTTTGGCACTTAAACTGCTGTATGCAAAACACAGTAAGCAGAATAAAGGCGATCGCGGCCATTTAACTGTACAAAAAAGCACAATTTTTTATCGGGTGGATATGACTCAAACAGCAATTGCAGCCAAACGAGTGTTTATTTGCGGTTCTGCCCTTCGGGGTCAGCCGGACAACAGCAACCTTGGAGAAGCCAAGTTTATCCGAGAAGCGAAAACTCGTCCGATTTACCGCTTGCACTCCGCAGAAAATGGCTGGCATCCTGCAATTTACGAAGTGGCCGCCTCCGGCGTATCAATTCCGGGCGAAGTGTACGAACTGACTCCAGAGCAATTTGAACAGCTTGCAGCCGGAGAACCGCCGTATATGTATCCGTCGGATGTGGTTTTGGAGGACGGGGAAGTGTTAACGGCTTTCTTGTACCCGCGGGAGTTAGTGGAGAAGTACCAGTGGCTGGATATTTCCGATCGAGGTGGGTGGGCCGCTTATAAAGCGGGTTCGTAGTAGGGACACGGCAGTGCCGTGTCCCTACGGATTTCAGACACGGCAGTGCCGTGTCCCTACGGATTTCAGGTTTGTAGTGAGGACTTCAGTCCTCCTTGGAGACTATCGGCTTGTGATATTCGTGCCAGTGTCGGGCAATATCGATGCGGCGGCATACCCACACCTTTTCGTGCTGCTGCACGTAATCCAAAAAACGCGCCAGGGCAGCAGCGCGCCCCGGCCTGCCCGCCAAACGGCAGTGCAGTCCCACACTCATCATCTTGGGTGCTGTCTCGCCCTCGGCGTAGAGTAAGTCGAAAGCATCCCGCAGGTAAGCAAAAAACTGATCGCCGGAATTAAACCCCTGACTCGTGGCAAACCGCATATCGTTGTTGTCGAGGGTGTAGGGAATTACTAGGTGGGGTCTGGCGCACTCGTACACCCAGTAAGGCAGGTCATCCGCGTAGCTGTCGGCATCGTAGAGAAAACCGCCTTCCTCGGCTACTAGCTTGCGAGTATGGGGGCTAGTGCGCCCGGTATACCAGCCGAGGGGACGGCTGCCTGTAACTTGCGTATGGAGGGCGATCGCCCTGTGCAAGTGCTCCCGTTCCGCTTCTTCTCCAAAATACTTATAATCGATCCAGCGGTAGCCGTGGCTGGCAATTTCCCAATCGGCCTCTAACATCGCTGCTACTGCTTCGGGATGCCTTTCTAATGCCATCGCTACCCCGTATACTGTTACCGGAATTCCCCTCGAAACAAACATCCGGTGCAGCCGCCACAAACCGGCCCGACTGCCGTATTCGTAACAGGATTCCATATTCATGTGGCGCAGTCCCGATAGGGGGACGGCCCCGACAATTTCTGACAGAAACGTTTCCGAAGACGCATCTCCGTGCAGGATGCAGGTTTCTCCGCCTTCTTCGTAATTGATGACAAATTGCACGGCTATGCGCGCTCGATCGGGCCATTTGGGGTGGGGCGGATTTTGCCCGTAACCGATTAATTCTCGCGGATAATTTGCTGACATATTACAGTGCGAGCGTCCCGCTCGCGATCGTTAATTGAGATTGTCGCTCTGGCGATCGGGAGAGATTTTTTTTAATGGTAAGATCGCCTTTATTTTAACTTATCTATTTTCCCGTGCTGCTGTTCTATCTCCTGAATTTCTTTAATTACCCGCGCTTTGCTGGCGATTAAATGTTCTTTAATTGCTTGCCCTGCGGCGGCAGCATTCTGTTCGCTCACAGCTTGATAAATGCGGCGGTGTTCGCTGCGGATTTCCAATACTCCCGGATTGTATTCCATTGTGCGGAGCCGCACTAATATCATTTTGTCAAACACCTGATCCAACAGAGTTACTAACCAAGAATTGCCCGAACTTTGGGCTAGCAAACGGTGAAATTGGCAGTCTGCGTACAATAATTGATAGTTTGTCAGTTCGCCCGATCGCGCCTGTGTGTTATTTTCTGCTTGTTGGACGATCGATTCGAGTTGTTTCAATTGAGCGGGTGTAGCATTTTGACTCGCTTGAGCCGCCGATAACTGTTCCAAAGCGATGCGGCAATCGTAAAGATCCGCAGCATCGGCGATCGAAAGCGTAGCGACGCGCAATCCATTATTCGGATCGGCCGTCACTAAATTCTCTCGTTGCAGTTGGCACAAAGCTTCTCTCACCGGAGTTCTGCTGACGTTTAGCATTTGGGCCAGTTGTGTTTCGATCAGGCGTTCTCCACCTGCTAATTCCCCCGACAGGATAGCAGTTCGGAGAGCTTGGTAAGTTTGTTCGTGGAGGGATTGAGTGCGGCGAATCGCGCGAAATGAAAGGCCCAAAATCAGTTATCCTTCAGTTTAAAATAAAGTTAGTTTACTATTGTTAAAAAGGGTTGATTCAGCCTCCTATCTAAAACTTTTATGTTAAATGAGAGTTTGTTTTGGCTGACTCATTATCAATGATACAGCACATTGACGCTTCTGTAGCAGATAGGTATAGATTGCAGGTGACATTTGTAGGGACTATAGATTGTACGCGACACCTGTAGGCAGACGGCAGTGCCGTGTGCCTACCCGCACCTGCAACTGTAGGCATACGGCATTGCCGCGTGCCTACTTAAAAGCCGCGTGCCTACTTAAAAGCTAAACTGAGTGCGAAGATTTCCGACAAATACAGTAGGGTTGCCATCAAAATTGTTGGCATTGAAAATAGCGTAAAATGCCGGGACGATCGCAATATTATTAGTAATCGGGTAATAGTACGAACCCTCTACCTCGTACTGAGTACCTCCATTACCCCCGCCCGACAGCAAAAATCTGCGGCCCGATATATAATTGTGGGGAATCACAAATGAAAGTACACCCAGCGCGCCCTTTTTTCCGAAATCAGGAAATCCCATCCCGACTTGAAAAGACTGTACTTTAATATCTCCGCCAGAGCGATCGCGATTTACCGGATTTACCTCAAGTTGCCCGTAGGAATACCGCCCGAATAAACCAAAATTTCGGGTCAGCAACCAATCAAAATTGACAACAAAAGCATCTGCACCGGAGTCTCTAACTCTTCCCCCAAAACCGTCATCTGCATAGCCGTAAGGCAGCGGCTCGCCCACTGCACCGCCGATGAATCCATTATAAGGTTTGAGGCTCGATCGCGCGTAAATCAGCCTGAGATTGAAAGAGTTGCTGGGAGAGTATTCTAATTGCGCTGTAATCGTGTTTGAACTGTTGAACAAACCATCGCTGGGATTGCTAGCGGTATTGAATACCGCAGGATTCAAAAATTCGGTATTTTCAGCCATATAAGCAGCCGTAAACCTGACTGGTTTGGCAATTTGCCAAATGACAGCAGCACCCGATCCGCGATCTACTGCATTCAACAGTGTACTTCCGTTCGAGTTAAAACTCGTTGCTCCTCTGAGAAAAAACGTGAAGCGGTTGCCGTCAAAGTATCGATAATAATTCAACCGCGGCCCGATCGAAACTTGAACTTTATCTCCTACCGGAAACGTGTAGGACATCTCGCGAATTCCCACATTATTAGCCGTCGGCACGCCAGTCTGATCTAAAAACGGCGTTCCCCAAGAGTTGTAAAAACCCGCCGATACCAGTTCGTTCGCAGGCGAGTTGCCGTTGCCAAAAACTAACTGAGTCACCAGGGAATCTTTGCCCGTAAACGAGGTATTTAGCGTCAAGAAAGCGTAGTAGCTAAAAGTAGTTTCAGGTCGATCGCGATCGACGCGAGTCGGTCGATTGTTTGCATCCCGAGTTGGGGGAGCAAAGGCGCTGTTCGGGGCAGTGCGGCTGCGTTCGGCAGTGATGTCGCCTGTGGGAAATGCTGATGTGAGGTTGAACCAAACCGTAGCATTGAGTTTCGTTGTGGTCGAGAATTGATTAGATTCTAGCTCCGCCGTGCGAGCTTCTAATACATCGACTCTACCGCGCAGCGTTGCTAGTTCTGCCGCAAATTCTTCTTGCAGTTTCTGAAGTTTTTCTAAATCTTCTTTTTTGACAAAATTCGAGGTTCCGCCTGTTATCAACTCGGAAATTTTATCGAGGCAAGCGTTCAAGCCGGCTGCGAATTCGTAGCGAGTAATGGCTCGATTTCCGCGATAAGTACCGTCGGGATATCCTGCGATGCAGCCGTAGCGTTCAACTAATGATTGCAGTGCTTGAAATGCCCAATCTGTGGGTTTGACATCGCTGAGTTGGGAAACTGAGGTGACTTGCTCTATTTCGGAAGCGTCGTTTATTTCCAGGCTATCTATCTGTTGGATATCGTCAATACTTGCCGGCGCCAGATTTTCCTGCGTTTGCATTGACTCTGCCAATACGTTCGCTCCGCCGGATTCTTTGGCTGCTGTTTCTGTAAGTTTTACCTCGTTTTCTTGAGAAAATGCTGGAACTTTTTCCGGCTCTGTTTCTGGTTGATTTTTGGGTGCGATATCGGCGGATTTTTCTGGTGTTACCGCTGGATTTGTCTGGGTGGGAATTGGTGCGGTCGCAATTTGTGCTTCGCCGGATTCTTCAGTTACTGTGTTGGCAGGTGTAACATCGTTTAGCTGAGAAACTGATGTGACTTGATCGCTGTCTGGAGTGAGTGAATTATTCTCCTTTTGTTGTCGATCGTTTAGTTCGATCTTGGCTGCTATTTCTGGCGTTACCGCAGGGTTTATCTGTGTTTGACTTGGTGCGATCGCCACTGGCGATGCAACCAATTCTGCTAGCGGTAACTCTGCTGTCAGGGCTTTTGCTTCCTCGGTTTCAGCAGCGGCAATTTCCGCAGCAAAGCTGGCAGGACAATGCAGAAAATTAATACAAAAAAAGGCTGGCGTTGCTGTCAGCAGGATTTGGAAAAACAAAAATTTAGACATGATCCTCACACCGTAAATAGCGAAATTAGAGGCAGAGCCTCCGGATCTGCGTTACCAGGCTCTGCCTGGTAACGAGTAGAATACCCCTCGATTTCTTAGTCCGCGCAGGCGGACTTTGTTTGTGTAGTAGCGGTTTCAACCGCCGAGCGATCTCGGACAACGGCAATATATTCGATCGACTTTTAAGTCAACGGTTTGCGATCGGCAGCAGCAGGTAAAGCCCGCTCTTCTTTCGGAGGCAAGTAGCTCTCATCAAATATCTGATTAACTGGCGGAGCTGCTATTTGTAAGACTTCTGCTACTTGTTTGGCTGTGGCTTCGAGACGCGTTGGATCGACTCCTCCCAAGCCAACTTTTTCAACTTCGGGAGTGACGTACAGCCTTTCTAAAGCAATTTGCAGGCGGCGCTTTTCCGCATTTTTGTCCATCAAGCTATCTCCAGCTTTCACCACCGATTCCAATCCGGCTGCCGGATCTTTTAATGTATCTTGAAGTCCTTTAAAATACGCTCTCAAAAAGCCTTTTACTACTTCTGGATTTTTTTCTAAAAAGGCTTTTTTAACAACGATCGCATTTCCGTACAAATTTAAACCGTTCTCGGTGTAGTAAAAGACATTCATATCTTCCGGCTTTTTGCCTGCTTTTTCTAATGCAGGGATTATCGTTGTTGCAAAGCCGCTCACCGCATCCACATCGCCTTTAATTAATAATGTTTCGCGCAGCTTTGGCTCCATTGTAATCCACTCTACCGAGTCTGCCTGCACGCCCGTTTTTTGGGCAAATACCGGCCACAATTTGCGGGGTGCATCTCCTGCAGGAGCTCCTAGCTTTTTGCCGGCTAATCCTTTAGGATCTGCAATGTTGCTCGACTTGAGGGCAACAATAATTGCAAAAGCCGATCGGTTGTAAGGTATTGCAACTGCTACTCCTGGATCGTTTGGATTCTTGGCTTTGAACTCCATCATCGAGTAAATATCGCCAAATCCGCTCTCGAATTGACCTGCTGCAACTTTGGTAATTGTGTCAGATGAACCGTAGCCCCGCTCGATTTTGACATCCAATCCTTCGGCTGGGAAATAGCCTTTTTCAATGGCAATTGTTAGCGGTGCATTGTCGCCTTGCAGCAGCCAAGATGGATTGACTTTGATCGTGCGTTTCTGTGCGGTGTCAGCCGCCGCTGTTGTAGTTGCTCCCCCCGGTGCAGGGGTAGTTGCTGCATTCGGCTGCTGAGATTGGCAGCTACTCAGGATGACTGGACTTGCAATCAGCACTAGGGATAGCGATCGTACTAACCACGTATTTTTCATGGAGAAAAGCTTGCTATTTGGACAACCAATCAAAGAAAAAACCTATTTAGCGCGCCAAACACTATCGCTAATCTCTGCGGATATTGCGTCCAAGTTAAGCAGCGCTCTGGCTTGCCGTATACCGTATACTCTAATTACTTGACGTACTGTATACAGAAACACATTTATTGGGTTTTCGTCAAACAACAATCAAATAAATAAGTTGTTATTTTCGGCCGCACTGGCTGATACTGCGATCGCTTACTTGCTTGTGCGAAACTTGGTATGTTATGATACAGAACACTTCCGAATTATCAACAATAAATAGATAAATTTGAAATTGTTTTTGTATACCCGATAGAGGTGACGAGATAATGTTGAGATAATACTGTTTACCGCATCCACATCTGAGTTTCTATTAAAGAAAGGAGGTAGACTAATCACGGTACAGCCTAAAATTATAACAGATGCGGTCGAAACGCAAGAACCGACTCTTTTGGAATTCGATCGGGTGGGCTTAGAGTATCGAGTTGACGGGCAACCGAGGCGAATTATTGATGAGATTTCTCTATCGATCGCCCAGGGGGAATTTGTGTCGTTTGTGGGGCCGAGAGGCTGCGGTAAAACTTCTATTTTGAGGATGGTCTCCGGGCTATCTCCAGCCCCGATTGGCGAAATTCGGATTCGGGACAAAAAGATTACCAAACCGCTCAAAAATGTCGGAATTGCGTTTCAAAATCCCGTGCTGTTGCCTTGGCGAAATACCCTCGACAACGTACTGCTGCCGCTGGAAGTAGTGCAGCCTTACAAGCGGGAATCTAAAGATCCGAAGCGGCGCGAAAAGTTTGTGCGCCAAGCCCAAGAATTGTTAGCTACAGTCGGATTGCAAGACTTTCAGAAACAGTTTCCCTGGCAATTGTCGGGAGGAATGCGGCAGAGGGCTTCCCTTTGTCGGGGGTTAATTCACCAACCGGAAATACTGCTGCTGGACGAACCTTTTGGGGCGCTAGATGCTTTCACCCGCGAGGAAATGTGGGTGATGCTGCAAGATTTGTGGATGCGGGTGAAGTGCGTTTGCATCCCGATCACTCACGATTTGCGGGAGGCAGTTTTCTTATCGGATACAGTTTATGTAATGGGCCCGCGTCCGAGTTCGATCGTCTATAAAGTAAAAGTCAACCTGCCGCGTCCCACCAATCTAGATATGATGGTCTCGGATGACTTCAACCACATCGTTGCAGAACTGCGCCGCCACATTCACCGCAATTAAAAAACCAAAAAGCAATGGATAATTTAGAAAAATTTGCGCGCTCAAAAACAGCAAGCATTGTCCTGCCAATTGCTGCGACAATCTTGCTGTTCGTGCTGTGGGAACTTCTAGTATTGCTGTTCAAAATCCCCCCGTACAACTTGCCCGCACCCTCCGCCATCATCGCAGCAACCTTCACTCAAAGCAAGGCACTGATCGAAAACACGGGACAAACCCTGTTTACAACTCTAGCGGGTTTCATCCTCGCCATTGTGGCAGGCGTAGTGCTGGGGTTTCTGATCGGATATTCCCGAATTGCATATATAGTTCTTTACCCGCTATTAGTTGGGTTCAATACTGTACCGAAGGTAGCGTTAGTACCGCTGTTTGCGCTGTGGTTTGGCATCGGTACGGTGCCGGCAATTCTGACTGCTTTTTTGCTGGCATTTTTCCCGATCGCCGTTAACGTAGCTTTAGGATTAGATACAGTTGAACCCGAGATGAAAGATGTGATGCGATCGCTTGGTGCATCCCAAATCGAAATTTTCCAAAAAGTCGGGTTCCCCCACACCTTACCCTACGTTTTTGCATCCCTAAAAGTAGCAATTTCCCTCGCCTTTGTCGGCGCTGTAATTTCGGAAACAGTAGCATCCAACAAAGGCCTCGGTTACTTAATTGTCACCGCGAGTTCTAACTTTGACGTGCCTTTAGGTTTTGCAGGATTGATGGTTTTGGCTGTGATGGGAACCGTACTTTACGGCTTGTTTGCGGCGGAGAAATACCTGATTTACTGGGCGCGGTGATTGGATGGGCTAAGCCACATCCAGTGCCGGAAAATGCCGTGCAGGTGGCCTACAGGTTCTTCGTGCTGAGCCTGTTTAATTTCTTCTACAGGTACTGGCGCGGGGGATTTTTTTGTGAGTTGGCGATTGAAGAATGTCATATATTTGCCTCCAAGAGAGTGGTTTCTGGGAGACACATGGAAACCTGTCACCATACCAGCTTGATTTGGTATGTCCGAATCTTTTTCTGTGCCTTATGATACTATTATAGAACTTTTTGGGCGGGAAGTATCACCCGATCGGGTGATATTGACTTAGGCATGGGGGCAAAAATTGAATTTTCTTGTGGGGTGGGCATCCTGCCCGCCCGCAACAGGCAAGATGCTTGTTCCACAAAAATTGAATTTTCTTGTGGGGTGGGCATCCTGCCCGCCCGCAACAGGCAAGATGCTTGTTCCACAAAAATTGAATTTTCTTGTGGGGTGGGCATCCTGCCCGCCCGATTAATTTCGGATTGCCGACTCGATCCGAAAGCGGGCAATCTCGCAAATTTCAGCTAAAGCCTGCTGCATTTCAGTTTCAAAGGAATTATCGAGGCGCTGTTTAAATGCTTCGATAATGCTGGTTTTAGTGTGTTTTTTCACCGCCACAATGAATGGGAAATCAAACTTTTCGCGGTACGATCGATTCAGGAATTGAAAGCGATCGAACTCCTCAACAGATAGCCGATCTAAACCTACACCTGTCTGTTCGCTAACTGATGCTTCCGCCATTTTTGCTTTGCTTCCTAAGTCGGGATGCGCTTGAATCAAAGCTAATTTTTCGGCATCAGTCATGGCGCTGACAACTGTTACCATTTTGGCGTGCAAATCGGCTGTGGAGGCAAAAGGGCGATCGTCCCAAGTGCGGCGGGCGATGGCGGGTGTGTGTTCAAAAATCTCGCCCAGGGCTTGTGTAAATTCTTCCTGGCTGATTTGGTTGAGTTGAACTAAAGAGTATGGCATTTTGAATTGGGTTGATTAATTTTAATTAGGTTTGTTTTATTCTTTTGGTATCGGAGGAATTATTTTTATTGAACCGCGAAGACGCAAAGGGTACGAAGGAAGAGGAAGAAGGGGGAATAAGTAAATAATCTTCTACTAATGTAACGGCGCGATCTAAGGCAATAATATCGATCGTTTTGGCATCGGCTTCCGTATCGTTGCGGAGGCAAAATTGCACCATTTGAGAAGTCGAATCGTTAATCGGAGTCATCGTATTGACTATAAACTGATCAAGAATTTCTTGATGGTACCCGCCACGTGATTTATCCGTGGAATCAATCCAAAATCTCAAATCTAAAATCCTCAAGCCCCCCAATTTATCCGTGGGGTCAATCCAAAATCCAAAATCTAAAATCTAAAATCGAATCACCCTTCGACTGCGCGATCAGGCACCGCAACTGACAACTAAATTTTATTCAGCTACCTCTATAAGTGCTGTAGGACCAAGGGGAAACTAGCAAAGGTACGTGATAGTGTGCGGTGGAATCGGCGATGCCGAACTGAATCGGAACGCTGTTTAAAAACGGCGGTTCTGGCAAAGTTTCGGCGCACTGTGCGAAGTATTCGCCAACGGAAAAGACTAATTCGTAAACTCCCGGTTTGAGTTCGCTTTCTGATAGTAACGGAACTGCGGTGCGACCGTCAGCATTAGTTGTTACTGTTTTCAGCAGGGTTTTTTCGCCGGAGTTTGGGTCAATAGATTGCAGGGCGATCGACATATTTGCTGCCGCACAGCCGCGGGCTGTATCGAGAACGTGAGTAGTAAGTTTGCCTGACATTTTTGCAAGGTTAAATGTTAGTGTTCGATCTATTTTGCGCGCTGCATTTAAATGAACCCGGTATCCGTAGGGACACAGCGCTGCTGTGTCCTGGCAATTATCTGTTTCTATTAGTGTAACGGGCCGGCCGCGATGACTTTGGCGATCGCATCGGTGACATCAGTTGGCCGTTCATCAGCCAATTGTTCGTACCACTGTTTTGTTACCTGCGGATCTTTGCCGTGTATTTGTTCTGCGCGCTGTCGGGCTTTTTCTACAACTGCATTGGCCCGCTGTTTGCGCTCGGTTTCGTAACGTTTTAGCGCGTATTCTACGCCCAAATTCGTACTCAAAAGGTAGTTGCTAAGTACCAGCGCATCTTCCATCGCCTGACAGCCGCCTTGTCCGAGATCCGGGCAGGTGGCGTGGGCGGAATCTCCCAGCAAAGCAACTTTACCGCGAACGAAGCGGTCGATCGGCCCTACGTCGTGAATTTCCGGCCGCGCCACTGCTGCGGGATCGAACCTGTCTATCAGCAATTGCACGGGTTCGGCCCAGCCTTGAAAGTGTTCTTTAAGTTCCGCTTTGTAATTGTCGGGATTGGCGGGAGTGCCTTTGGGCAAGGGAACATCTAAGAAAAAGTACAATCGATCGCCCGCTACCGGCATCATTGACGCCCGTTTGTGATCGCCGACATATATCGCCCAAGTGTTTTTCGGCGCGAGTTCTTCATCTGCCGGAACTAACCCGTTCCAGTTGATATAGCCGCCGTATTTCGGCTCTACTTCGCGGCCCAATATATATGTACGCAAAATCGATCGCACGCCGTCAGCCGCCACTAACAAATCGCCCCGCGCTTTGTCTCCATTTTCAAAGATTGCTGTTACTCCGCTTTCGTCTTCTTCTACAGAAATACACTGGCGATCGAGCTTGACTTCTCCCTTAAATCCTGCTAGCAACATATTTTGCAAATCTCGGCGGGCAACGGGATAGGGGCGCTGACCGACTTGTTGAATTAGCGGCATTAAATCGATGTCATTCAGGAGTTCGCCGGTTTTGGTGCGGTATTCCATGCGCTCCATTTGCCCGCCAATTTTTGCCATCTTTTCGCCTAAACCGAGTCGGTTGAGAACTTTGACCCCGTTCGACCACAAAGATATTCCGGCTCCTGCGGGGCGCAGTTCTTTAACGCGATCGTAAATTTCAACTTGATAGCCCGCTTGTTCGAGGGCTATGCCCGCAGTTAAGCCGCCAATTCCCGCACCGATGATGACAACTTTCAAGTCGTGCATTATGTGTTTCTCCTGCTGAATGACATCTTATTTCCAGAATTGATAACAGTTAAATAACTATTGTTTCCGGTCTGCCCTAGTTGTGAAACTCACTATCTTTTATAATACCAAAATTGCGGTTTTTACTGTATCGTAAATTACTAATTTATGCGGTTTTAGACAATTGCGATCGGCTTTGGTGCGGCATATCCCCGTAGGGACACGGCAATGCCGTGTCCCTACTGTGGGTATCTTACTCAGCTATAAATTTTGTTAACTCGCCGAGATTGTGCTGAATCGCATTTGTTCCGCGAATATGAGACAAGGGAGAACCTCCGTACAAAAAGCTGTTCAAACTAACTTGATAATTTTGTTGAACTGCTAAATCTAGCCACAAATTGTTAATCGCATCTCCGGGCTTGTAGTCGGGAATGTTGTGCTGATAGTAAGGAAAACTGTCTATACAAGTATTGAAAAAGTTTTTCCGCCCGCAATGCTTTAAATACTGATATCGCGGTTTGAATTCTGTTTGATGTTCCAATACTGTATATATAGTATCTGCGAGAGATTCCGGGTCAAATTTGGCGTAAAGACCGGCACCTTCGGGGAAAACAGGCGAGTTTCCTCTGGCGTATTGGTTGAATTCTTCAAAACAAATTACTGGTACGTTGCAACTCATGGCTTCGGTAATTCCCCGGTTTTTTCCTTCGAGGAGGGAACCGAGGACGAATGCTTGTGCTCGCGAATAATATGTGGGGATTTCGCTGTAGTAATCAACTCTCGGCACTAAGTTAATGTAGTCGGAGGGATTGCCTAAAATTGCCTCCACTTGTCGCCATTCTTTTAATGCGTACTCGTCGAGAGTATTCAGGTTGCTAGCATCAAATTCGTGGCCGCTGACTACTGTTAATTTTATGGGTTTTTGCGGATATTTTTGGCGGTAAACTTTTAAGGCTTTGGCAATAATTGGCAAATTTTTTTCTTCGGAAATTCGGGCGACGGCGAGGAGGTCGATGTCTTTTGCGGGGACGTTTCGGGGGGAAATTAAGTATTCGTTGATGAAGTCGGTGTCTTGTAGGGGTATGATTGGTTTGTGGGCGCGATCGGGATAAGTTTCGCGAAACCACTTATCTCGCTGCGGGTTTTTGTATAAACTGGAGTAAGCGTCGGCTACCGGTGCCCAGGAATAGGATGTGCCGGGGGAATAGGTGAAGGATAAAAATACTGAGGAAAGTTGGGGAAATAGTTTGTTGATGAGTTCGACTGCTTCGCTGAAATAAATTCCTTTAATGAAACGCCCTTCGTAAAACAGTGGAGGAAGCAAGACGTAGAAACTGACGGTATCGAAGCGGTGGGGTTGGTCTTCAAATATCTCCCAGCTAAAGGCGTCTAAGTCTGCATAGATTTCGGCGATAGGTTTGTTGATGTGGGGGTTGCGCAAATATGGCTTTTGTCGATCGTAGTTTCCGCGTACCATAGAAGTTTTTTGGTATTATTGTATAGCAATGTTATTTATTGTGTGAACTAGATTTTTTTGAATGAACCGCAGAGGCCGCAGAGGAGAAGAGAGATATTCACAACTCATCCACGGGTTCTTCTAGCGATTCATTGTCGCCAATTGTGAGGGCTAGTTGGTATATTTGGCGGCGGGGGAGGGATGTTTGTTGTGCGAGTTGGCGGCTGGCTTGGGAACGAGTTATGCCTTCTGCAATTAATGTTTGCAATTCTGCTTTAATGGCGTCTTCAGAAAATATTGGTGCGGCTGTTTGGATACCGGCAATTACGAGGGTAAATTCTCCCTGGGGTTCGCGATTGGTGTAAAGTTCGATCGCACTTTCCATACTACCACGCCAAAACTCTTCGTGCATTTTAGTTAACTCTCTCGCCAGCACAATCTGTCTGTCGCTTCCCAAACTATTTACTAAATCTTGTAAAGTTTGTCGCAATCGGTGGGGAGATTCGTATAATATTATAGTGCGGGATTCTATTTGCAAAGCTTCTAAACTCTGTTGGCGTTCTTGACCTTTCACGGGTAAGAAACCTTCAAATACAAATTTCTCTGTGGGTAATCCTGATGCAGTTATCCCAACAATGCAGGCGGTCGGGCCGGGAATCGGAATAATGTTAATATTAGCATCGGCGCAAGCTTTGACCAACTCGGAACCGGGGTCAGAAATCCCGGGCATTCCGGCATCTGTGACGAGGGCGATATCTTTGCCTAAATGCAGTTTGTCGAGGAGTTCGGGGAGTCGCTGGTGTTGGTTGTGTTCGTGATAGCTGATTTGGGGAGTTTTGATTTGAAAATGGTGCAAAAGTTTGCCTGTATGGCGGGTATCCTCGGCCGCGATGAAGTCTACTGTTTGCAAAATTCGGATGGCGCGAAATGTCATGTCTTCGAGGTTGCCGATCGGGGTTCCTACGATGTAAAGTGTTCCTGTATTGGGATTTGCTTGCATTTTAAGATTTGGATTTTTTAACCGCAGATAAAGCACGGGCGTCCCGCCCATGCCACATATTTAAGAAGATATGAAAACGGGATTGTTTTTGGGATTGGCGACTTTAGATTTAGTTTATTTGGCCCAGAAGCCTCCGGGTGAAAATCAGAAAGTTGTTGCTTCTGATTGTACCATTGCTGCGGGCGGGCCGGCGGCGAATGCTGCGGTGACTTTTAGCTATTTGGGGAATGCGGCGGTATGGGCTGGGGTTTTGGGCACTCACGCGATCGCCCAATTAATTCGTGCAGACTTAGCGGAGTATAATGTCAGGATAATTGATTTGGAGCCAGGGCGATCGCACTCGCCGCCAGTTTCCTCGATTATTGTAACTGAAGCAACGGGCGATCGATCGGTAATTTCCATCAATGCTACGAAATCGCAAGTTGACAGTCAAACAATTAACCAGGATATTTTAACATCAGTTAGTATTGTACTGCTCGACGGACATCAAATCGCAGCCTGCCAAGAAATTGCTCAACTTGCCAAGTCAAAAAACATTCCCATTGTCCTCGACGGCGGCAGTTGGAAACCCGGATTAGAGGAAATATTGCCTTTTATAGAATGGGCGGTATGTTCGGATAACTTTCATCCACCAGAGTGCGAAAATTCAGAACAAGTTTTTGCTTACCTATCAGCAGCCGGAATTTCCCATATTGCCATCACTCGCGGCGAAAAATCAATTTTATACCTCAGCAATGGGACTTACGGTCATATAGAAACACCTCAAATTCAAGCCACAGACACTTTAGGCGCTGGCGATATTTTTCACGGGGCTTTCTGTCACTACATTCTGCAAAATAACTTTACAGATACTCTCAACGCCGCAGCTAAAATCGCTTCCGATTCCTGCAAAAACTTCGGAACCCGCGCCTGGATGAATAAGGGTTAATTTTAAATTAAAATTAACCAAACTATCCGGTTAAAACCGCTCAAAGCTAGAAAACTTGAACTGGCAACACTTGTTGAGTTAAAATTCTGACAGCAACCTCGACAAAATTTGTGAACTTCTCTCTTCTCTTCCTTCGCGCCCTTAGCGCCGTCGCGGTTCGTTAACAAAATTGCTATATTAGTAAGACAAGTTAAAGTCACACAAAACACTCCCAAAACAACATACCCGAATCATGTCTGACACTCAACCTCTAAGTATTACCCTTCCCCCTTTGCGGATTACCCTAACAGAACAACAGCAAGTTAACCTAGAATGGCTGACACAAAACTTGCCCAATCTACTCACGCCAAGCAAACAAGAAGTCCCCGACAATATGAAACAGTGGGTGGCGGCGAACAAATTATTAAATCAACCCGACGCAGAAATCATTCAAGCGCTAATAAATACCGGCATAGATGCGGAAACAGCCACCGCAGAAGTTAGGGAAATATCATCTCATCCCTACTTCCAAGCAGGCAGCCATTACGTGCAGTTATTGCAGAAATTAGAATCGCATCTCAGGATTAACAATCAATTAGCTGCATTGTCTTCCAAGTTTGGCACAATCGAACGCAAAAGCAGCCTTTCGAGAGAGTATTTTCTCGAAAATTACTACGCCAAAAATACTCCAGTAATTATTACCAATATCATGCACAACTGGAAAGCGTTGCAGTTGTGGACGCCGGAGTATTTACAGCAAAAATACGGCGATGCAGAGGTCCAAATTCAAGCCAACCGCAACTCCGACCCTAATTACGAAATAAAGATAGAAAATCACAAAAAAATTGTTTTGTTCCGCAAATATGTAGAGATGGTGGTCAAGGGCGGGCCTAGCAACGACTACTACATGGTTGCTAACAACCAAACTCTGGAAAGAGAGGAATTTAAACCGCTATTCAACGACATTGAAATTTTCCCAGAATACCTAAATCCAACGGATACAAAAGGCAGAGTTTTCTTTTGGTTCGGGCCGAAAGGTACGATTACGCCACTCCACCACGACCCAGTTAATTTAATTTTAGCGCAAGTGTCGGGTCGCAAACTAATTAAATTGATTTCTCCGCAGCAAACACCTCTGCTTTACAATCACGTCGGCGTTTTCAGCAAAGTTGACGGCGAAAATCCCGATTATGACAAATACCCGCTTTACAGAGATGCAAAAATTATTGAAGTGATTTTGGAACCGGGAGAGGCTATCTTTATTCCTGTCGGTTGGTGGCACCATGTAAAATCCTTGGAAGTTAGTATTTCGGTTTCGTTTACTAATTTTGTGTTTCCCAATTATTATGAATGGAAATATCCTCATATTAATTGGTAATTGCTAATGTATGGTTCCCAGGGGCGGGCACGGGGGCACCGCCCCTACAGAAATCTGCGTTAATCGGCGTTTATCTGCGGTTCAAAAAAAAGAAATTCATGAAAACTCTCGAAGAAATCAGCGAAATTGCCCGATCGATCGCCTGGAGTGCATCAGATATCCTACAATCCTATTATCGGCAGGATTGCAACACTCCTAACCTCGACATCCAAGAGAAAAAAGATGGCCCCGTCACCGCCGCCGATGTCGCTGTCAACTCTTACATTCTCGACGAATTGCAATCGGCTTTAGGGAATGCAGAATTTGGCTATCTCAGCGAAGAAACTTACAAATCTTATTTAGAAAAAAACGGTCAAATTCCCTTACCTCAAAGTTGGGTTTGGATTATTGACCCTTTGGATGGAACGCGAGATTTTATTGACAGGACAGGGGAATTTGCCGTTCACATTGCTTTAGCGTTTGAGGGAAGACCGGTATTAGCAGTTGTGGCTTGGCCCCAACAGCAAAAGATTTATTACGCAATCCGCGATGCGGGTGCTTTTATGGAAAATCGGGACGGTTCTGCGGTCAAATTGCAGGTTTCGGCGCGAAATATAGTGGCAGATTTATCTATAGTAACCAGCCGCAGTCACCGGGGCGATCGCTTTAATCAATTATTGCAAAAACTGCCTTGTCAAAATCAAATAGCTGTCGGTAGTATCGGCTGTAAAATTGCGACAATTGTTGAACAAAAGGCTGATGTTTATATTGCGCTTTCGGGAAAGTCTGCGCCCAAAGATTGGGATTTAGCGGCACCGGAATTAATTTTGACTGAAGCGGGCGGCCGATTTACTCGTTTTGACGGTTCTGCTTTGCAATATAACCGCGGAGATGTCAGTCAATGGGGGGGATTGTTGGCGAGTAACGGTTGCTGTCACGCTGCTATTTGCAGGGAAGCTGAGGAGATTTTAGCAGGGATAGATGCGAGTTTGAAGTAAGTGCGTGAAGCGAAGCTATCCCGTAGGGAATCGCCCCTAAAGATTGTAACGAATAAGTTTTAGGGGCGGGTTTTACCCTAAATAATTGCCTAATACCAATTATCTCGTAAACCCGCCCCCACCCTTGCCCGAAAGTCCCCCAGGGGTTTCAACCCCGGCGGAACCCGATCGCAGATATCTATCAAAAATCCCGCTCTTAATATTTCAGTATCATCACACTTGCTATTGAAGTGTTTTTGTGTTATGTCATCCACCTCGCGCTGGCTCATCCGTAATATTACTTAATAAAATTCCCCATCTTTATCAAAACTTTAATTAAAAAAGTGTTTATAAAGAAAAGTTTATATAGATTTTCATAAAAAACAGTTATGGTTACTACAACCTTCAGGAATGTTTCGGACGCAAGTCGCGAAACAGGGAAATTATTGTCTTTTTTTAGCTATCAATAGGTGTATTATGCCAAATTTAAACTATCAAGTTTCAGGAAGTGCGATCGCCTTTATCGATCCTCAAGTTGAAAATTATCAAAGTTTGATTGCCGGGGTAAAACCGGGTACGGAAGTAGTGGTTTTGGATGGGAACCGGGATGCGATCGACCAAATTACTGATATTTTAGGCGATCGCAGCAATATTGACAGCATTCACATTGTTTCTCACGGTACTCCGGGTAGCTTGCAATTGGGCGACGGTAGCTTGAGTTTAGATGATATAGAGTGCGATCGGGATTCTCTACAGCAGTGGTTTTCGCCACAAACCGACTCACGGGGCAAAAATCGACCTAATATCCTGCTGTACGGGTGCTGTGTAGCAGCAGGCGAGACAGGAAAAGCATTTGTCAAACGGTTGAGTGAGTTAACCGGGGCTAGTGTTGCGGCTTCCCAAAACCTCACGGGAAGTGTAGCAAAGGGCGGCGACTGGGAACTGGAAGTGAGAACCGGGAAAATAGAAACACCGCTGGTATTTGAACCCGAAGTATTAGCGGGTTACGAGTATGTTTTGAATACTTTTGGTGCGGCAACTAATTTTGGCGCGGGGAATCTACCGCAATTCGTCGGCGTAGGAGACTTCAACGGCGACACCAAGCCTGACTTAGCCGTGCCGAATCGTGGCAATAACAACGTTTCTATCCTACTAGGGACAGGTACAGGCAGCTTTAGTGCTCCCACTAATTTTCCTGTGGGACTATATGGCTTTGCTGTCACGGTGGCAGACTTTAATGGAGACACCAAGCTTGACCTAGCCGTTGCCAACTGGGGGAGTAGTAACGTCTCAATTTTGTTAGGAACAGGGACAGGCAGTTTTGGTACTGCTACCAACTTTAACGTCGGGTCGAGTCCTTGGTCAGTTACGTCCGGCGACTTCAATGGAGATGGCAAGATTGACCTAGCCACAGCCAACATTGACTCAAACAATGTCTCTATTCTATTAGGGACAGGTACAGGGAGCTTTGGCCCTGCCACGAACTTTATCGTCGGGACAACACCCCAGTCTGTATCTGTAGGCGACTTTAACAAAGACGGCAAACTTGACCTAGCTACGGCGAACTTTAACTCAAACAATGTCTCGATTCTATTGGGGACAGGCACGGGCAGCTTTGGCACTGCCACTGGTTTTAGTGTGGGAACAAACCCCTATTCTGTTGCTGTGCAAGATTTTAATGGGGATGCCAACCCTGACATAGCCACAGCCAACGAAGGCTCTAATAATGTATCGGTACTCTTAGGAAATGGCACAGGTGGCTTTGGGGCTACCACTAACTTTGCTGTGGGGACAGGGCCTCGTTCCGTTACTGTAGGTGACTTTAACGCAGACGGCAAAATTGACTTAGCTACGGCGAACGGTGTTGGCAACTCGACCCCTATTGCTAATAACCTCTCGGTTCTTTTGGGGACAGGCACGGGTACTTTTAGCCCTGCCGCCAACTATAGCTTGGGGTCAAATCCCTGGACTGTCACTGCCGCCGACTTGAATGGGGATGGGAAGCCTGACCTAGCCACGTCGAACTATTGGACTAACGACGTTTCGATTCTGCTGAATACAACGCCGGCGGTAAATTTCGGTGTGGCCACTTACAGCGGCACTGAAGGAACTGCGGATACGGTAGTCAATATTCCCGTTACTATCAGTGGCACTCCCTTCACCGATGTAATTGTACCAATTGTCATCGACCCCAGCAGCAGTGCCACCGAAAATTCCGACTACGCCTTTTCGCCTACCTCGATTACATTCCCCGCAGGTGCAACAGGTACCGCACTCACCAAAACTGTTGCAGTTACTATCAAGCCTGACAATCTCCCTGAAAACGCCGAAACCGCAATCCTCAACTTTGGCACAATCACTGGTGGCGTTGCAGGTACAACCAAACAAACAACACTAACTATTGCAGCTAACGGTAGTGTTTCTTACGCTGTCGCAGCCGATATTGCAAGCATTCCCGAAGGTAATAACGGCACAACTCCTCTGACTTTTACCGTGACTCGCAGCGGCGGCACTGGTGTAGCAAGTAGCGTAAATTATACAATTGGAGGAACTGCTACAAACGTCAGCGATTACAACAGTATCGGCGGCACTTCTGGGGCAACGGGTATTAGTGGCACAATAAATTTTGCGGTAGCGGAAACATCTAAAACTATTACATTAAATGTGGTAGGCGACGGATTAGTAGAACCCGACGAAACAGTTGAAATTACGCTGTCGAATCCTGTTGCACCGGGGCCGACACCTACCTTTACTGCTGCAACTGCTACAACTACCATCACAAATGATGACTCTGCCGGTTTCAGCATTGCACCTACGAACATCACTGCTACAGAAGGCGGCGCAACTGGCAGTTACAAAGTCAAGCTAACTTCGGAACCGACGGCACCGGTTAATATTAGCTTTAATACTGGCAATGCAATTAGCCCGATCGCCACACCGATTACTTTTGACAGCACAAACTGGAATGTCGATCAAACTGTCACTGTTAGTGCGATCGACGACAATGTAGCACAAGGAACCCACAGCGGCACGATCGCTCACACAGTTACCAGTACCGATGCCAGTTATAACGCCAAAGCGATGCCCGATGTGACGGCATCGATTACTGATAACGATAGTCCCGGTGTTTCCATCGTGCAATCGGCAGGCAGTACAAATATTGCTGAAGGCGGTGCAACGGCTACCTACGGCGTGGTTTTGACTACCGCACCTGCTGCCAACGTTACGATTAATTTTGACGCGGGCAGTCAAATTAGTGCGATCGCACCTCTGACTTTCACCCCAAATAATTGGAATGTTGCTCAAAATGTGACTGTTAGTGCGATCGAGGACAGCATAGCCCAAGGAACCCACAGCGGCACAATTAGTCACACTTCTGTCAGTACCGATAATTTGTATAATGGGCTGACGATTTCTCCTGTGACTGCCACAATTGCTGACAACGATACCGCAGGCGTGAGTATTTCACCTACGAGTACAACTGCTACCGAAGGATTATTGGCGAATGGCACGTACAGGGTTAAGTTAAAATCCCAGCCGATCGCGCCTGTGACGGTTAGTTTCGCTACAGGGGATCAAATAAATGCGATCGCCCCAATTACTTTTGACAGCACTAACTGGAATGTGGATCAGACTGTCACTGTTAGTGCGATCGATGACAGCATAGCCCAAGGAACCCACGGCGGCACGATCGCTCACACTTCTGCCAGCACCGATACCAAGTATAATGCGCTGACAATTTCTCCTGTGACTGCCACGATTGCTGACAACGATACCGCAGGGGTGAGTATTTCAACAACGAGTACAACTGCTACCGAAGGCGGTGCAACAGGCATTTACAGCGTTCAACTAACTTCTGTGCCCACGGCACCTGTGACGGTTAGTTTCGCCAATGGCAGTCAAATTAATGCGATCGCTGATGTTACCTTCGACTCTACTAACTGGAATGTCGCGAAACCAGTGACTGTAACGGCTACAGACGATGCGGTTGTTGAAGGAAATCATACAGGCAGTATTTCTCATACGGCTGCGAGTGCTGATAGTAAGTATAGTGCGATCTCGATTCCGGGCGTGACAGTGGCGATCGCGGATAACGATGTAGCGCCGACGCCGACACCAGTTGCACCGACACCAGTACCGCCGACACCAGTACCGCCGACACCAGTCGCAGTCGATCCAATACCGCCGACACCAGTTGCACCGACACCAGTACCGCCGACACCAGTACCGCCGACACCAGTCGCAGTCGATCCAGTACCGCCGACACCAGTCGCAGTCGATCCAGTACCGCCGACACCAGTACCGCCGACACCAGTCGCAGTCGATCCAGTACCGCCGACACCAGTTGCACCGACACCAGTCGCAGTCGATCCAATACCGCCGACACCAGTTGCACCGACACCAGTCACTACAGGAACAGGTGGCACAAACCCATTCCCGAGCGCAATACCGAGATATCAGGAAATTCCCTTCGTAATACCGAGATCAAATGCTCGGTATGGGGGCGACGCTCTGACGATACCTGGTTTTGTCGGCCCTAATGCGTGGGGAGACTACGACAATGACGGCGATTTGGATCTTTTGGTGATGGAAGGAGGTAGTTTACAAAACAACTATTATCAATCTTTTCCCCGATCGCAATACACCCCGAAAGTGTACAGCAACGAACGTGAGCAAGGCTTTAAACCAATTGATATAGGGCTGCCTACCGTTTACGAAGGTGAGATTCAGGAAAATGGGAAGAATCATGATGCCAAACCTTCTGCTACCTGGGGAGACAGCGACAATGATGGTGATCTCGATATCTTGCTCACAGGGGTAGTTGATACTCCTCCACAAGACAACTCCACCCCCGGTTCGCCCTACACCCCCATCACCAGACTGTACCGGAACCAAAGGGTTGATAGCACTCTTCCCTATTACCCAAACTCGATCGACCCCACTAAATTTGCTCTAGACACGAGGGTAAAGCTGCCTGGTATTTTCAACGGTTCCGCAGCTTGGGGAGACTACAACAACGATGGCAGAAAGGATCTCGTACTCACAGGTGACACGAGTTCAGGCTACATCGCCAAAGTGTTCCGCAACGAGCTTACTGGCTTTAACAACGGCAGTACCTTTAACTACGCCCTTACCTTTGAGGAGGAGACTGGGGCTAGCTTGCCCGGTGTTATTGGCAATGCCGCTTGGGGAGATTACAACAATGATGCCCAACAAGATATCTTGCTGACAGGCGATACCGGTTCAGCATACGTCGCAAAATTGTATCGCAACACTGGCAATGGCTTTACCGAAGAGAGCAATCCACTGCTGCAATATCAAAACCCCAACGAACCTATTAATTACGGTGCATGGGGAGACTCAAACAACGATGGCAAACTAGATATCTTGCTTACAGGCCGAAATCAGCGTTTAAATGATAATGGTGGGCCGTACGCCCCTACCAGGGTGCTCCAGAACAACAGCTATGGGGATACTACTAGCTTTCAGGAACGTCAGACTATATGGGGGTCTAATGGTGGTCTTGGTACTTGGGGAGATGAAGACAATGATGGCAAGCTGGATATTCTGCTGACAGAACGGGATTATTCGGGTAAGAGTCTCGCCAAAGTTTACCGACAAGATGAGTCTGGCTATTTTACACCCATCGACGATCCAACGCTACCTAATAATGTTGCCAGCCCAACTTCTTGGGGAGATGAAGACAAGGATGGAAGACTAGATATTGCACTCACGACAAGAGAGGATTCACCTAATTACCCCTACTATCGCAACGTTGTCAAACTCTATCGCAACCAGACCCCTAATGCGAACACGTCACCCTCTGCACCTCAAGGTTTAAATTCCCCTCAGATTACTCAGGAAGGAGTTATCTTAAGTTTGCCCGGAGGATCGGGAAATCGGATCGACGCTCAAACTCCAAATCAGGGTTTAAGCTACAATCTGCGAGTTTGGACTACTCGTCCCAATCCCACTCCCGGTGGCGACCCTATTAAAGAGTACATTGTTGGCCCGATGTCCCTGGATAATGGGACTCGGCAAGTCGTGCAGTTGGGAAATGTCCATCAAGCCAACCCCAACAGCAGCAGCAATTACTACTCGCCTGGTTGGCTGTTAAAACCAGATAACTTAATCCCTGGACAAACTTATTACTGGAGTGTACAGGCGATCGACAGTGCTTGGGCGGGTTCACCTTTTTCCGAAGTAAAAAGTTTTGTTGCCCCCGATATCAAACCAACCCTCACTATCACTGCTACAGATCCCAATGCGGCCGAAACACGTTGGGATGAACCCGCGACCGCGAATCCCGGAAAATTCACCATTACCCGTACTGGTGGCAACCTAGCTAATGATCTGAATGTCTACTACAAGTTCGATAATCTATTAGATATTCCAAGCAACACTGCTATACCCGGTACTGCCATACCCGGTATCGGTATGTATGGAGATTACGAATTGTTTTCCGACTCCGAGTCCCGTCAGCCATCCCAACCCCGTCAGGCGTTGCCTTTCAACGTGTACGGCAGCAACATGATCACCATTCCAGCAGGTAAGCGCAGCGTCAACATAGATGTGGATGTCTACAACGACAGCCTAGTAGAAGGCGACGAAAACGTGTTTATCAGCTTAGATCCTATCAGCAACTACAACAGCAAGATAGGCGAGTCCTCTAGTGCTACTGTGACGATCGCGGACAACGAGCCCAACTACCCGCCAGGGAATCGTCCTCCAGAAATGCAGATTAACCTAGGCGGTCAGTACACGGCTCTCAATGTAGACGTTCGTAACGTCTACACAGACCCGGATGGCGACCTACTCACCTACACACTAATCCTGGATGATAAAGACGGCAGCTCATTAGAGAGCAATCCGAACAGCCGTTGGCTGGGATTGTCGTTTAACTCTGCCACAAACACCATCAAGTTCACCGGAACTCCCCCAAGCAACTGGGACGGCTTCTACGCCAAGTTAACAGCAACAGACCCTTATGGTGCAAGTGCCAGCCAGAGAATCCACGTAGTGAACAACAACGGAGATACCTGGGTGATTGATGGTTATATCTCCGGTGCAACTGTCTTCCTAGACGCCAACAAAAACGGCGTCCTCGATACCAACGAACCATCCACCACAACCGACACAGGCGGTAAATTCAATCTCAACATCCCCTTCCAGATTTTCGACACCAACAAAAACGGAGAAATTGACCCAGAAGAAGGCAATCTAGTAGCCATAGGAGGAATTGACACCGCCACCGGCTTACCCCTAGAAACACCAGTCACCGCACCACCTGATGCGAGTGTAGTCACCCTCCTAACCAGCTTAGTCACCGACTTAATCGACAAAGGAATTGAACCAGAAGAAGCCCAATCTTTAGTCAAAGCCGCCCTTTCTCTCCCCGCTGAAGTTGACCTAACTAGCTTAGACCCTATCTTAGCTACCAACAACAATCAACCGGGCGGAGTTCAAGTCTTATCCGCAATGGTGAAAGTCCAAAACTTCATCACCCAAACCAGCGCTTTGATGGACGGTGCTTCCAGTGCAGTCAATACCGATATTGTCAAAGCTGTTGTCAGTTCAATTACGGCTCAAATTCAATCCGGTACAGTCTTAAACCTCAGCAATGCCGCAGCCTTAGAACCAATCATTCAGCAAGCTGCCGCTAAAATCCAGCAAATAGACCCCAGTTTCAACTCTCAACAGGTCGCCCAAATTACATCGCAAGCAGCGACAGTAATGGCAACAGCCAATCAACGCATTGATGCGGCTGTCTCCAACCCAACAGGAACATCAATTCCTGAATCACTTGCCCGCCTCCAACAAGTAGCCTTGGGCCCAACAACTCAAGACTTCAAAGAAGTTGGTACGGGAAATAAACCTATTTCCCAGCTAGTTGCTGACAACACTGGTACTGCTTTGGATAGCAGAATTGAAGCTGTAGTATTGCCTGTTGGGATTGCAACTCCTGTTGTCAGCGGCGATGCTGATTTGGGCAGCAATTCCCCGGATGCAATTCTCGGTACAAATGGCGACGATATCCTGAGTGGCGACAGCGGGAATAATGTGTTGATGGGGATGAGGGGCAATGATTCCCTCGATGGAGTTCTGGGAAATGACACTATTTTCGGCGGCAAAGGTAGCGATACAATCCTGGGAAGTAGCGGTGATGATGCCTTGCTTGCCGGTCGCGGTGCTGACATTTTGAATGGCGATGATGGTAATGATATTCTTTACGGAGGTAAGGGAGATGATTTACTCAATGGCGGTTTGGGAATTGATACTTTGATAGGAGGAATGGGAGTAGATAAGTTCCTACTCTCTACCAATTCCGGTACTGATACGATTACTGACTTTGAAGTCGGTAAAGATTTGTTAGTATTGGGTAACGGCTTGAGTTTCTCGCAATTGGCAATTGTCCAAGATAGCGATGCAACATTAATCCGGTTGGCACAAACAGGGGAGATTTTAGCTTCTCTGACCGGAGTTTCTGCTAGCAGTATCAGTGCCGTTAATTTCGGATTGATTTGAGTAGGGACACGGCAATGCCGTGTCCTCAATTGTTGAATAGCCGTGTCCTAAATGGCAGTGTTGTCGATAGTTATATTCGATTGGGCGAGGGCGTTGAACCCTCGCCCTTGCTAGGACGTTTTGGGGTAGGGAAACTGCATTGACGTGTCCTTCGTGGCCGTGTTGTCTATGGTTATATCCGAGGGGGGTGAATCGGGCAATTTCATCATCCAATTCGGTTTATTTTACCCGTTACCCGAAATTAGGACACGGCAGTGCCGTTTCCCTACAATTAATCGGGTGATGCTTACATCCGAGGAGGGATCATAATTATTTGGGGGCAAGGAAATGGCATTGCCGTTTCAAGATTTGCCGTGTTATTGATGGTTATATCCTACCTTTCACATCAGCACCGCTGATATCGCATTCCCGGTAACTGCGAAACTAATCCCAACAATTCCAACTGCAAAAGTATACTAGAAACTGTTCCCGCTTCTAATCCCGCTGCTTGCACAATTGTATCAAAAGAAATCGGCCCTGATTCGATCGCACTTAACACCTTAGCCAATTCCGGCTTCAACGGCGGCCCTTGCTTCTCAACCGTCGGATTTGGAGGAAAGAGCGACAACTGCTCGGCTGTATCCAATTTTGGCATAGCTCCGAGCATTTCCAATAACCTGTCTTCGCTTAACATTCGATCGCTACTTGGCAGAATCGGATGAGCACCTTTACTCAGCAATTCCAAACACCCAAAAGAACGCTCGTCATCCAATCTTGCCGTCAAAACATACACATCCCGGCAAAAATCATTGGCTTGATAAGCAGTAATTAACGCGCCCGATTTGTGCGGAGCTTCTATCACGATTGTAGCGCGGCTTAACCCAGCAATTATGCGATTTCGGCGCGGAAAATTAGTTCTATTCGGTTGAGTACCCGCTGGATATTCGCTAATTGCCAATCCCTGCTGCAAAACGCGATCGCACAACCTCTCATTTGGCTTAGGATAAACGATATCGACCCCAGTTCCAAATATAGCCAAAGTCCTGCCTCCCGCCTCCAAACAGCTTGTATGAGCCTCTGTATCAATGCCAGCCGCCAATCCCGAAACAACAGTAAAACCGCTTTTAGCCAAAGCCGTACTAATTTTGCGAGCCCACCTTCTGCCGTATTCCGAAGGGCTGCGAGTGCCAACAATTGCCACCGTCGGCGTAATTCCTTGATTCTCTTTTACATCGACTAAACCGCGATAGTACAGCACCGGCGGCGGATTAGGAATTTCCAATAATAAGCGGGGGTAATCTGGATCGGCGGGCGTCCAAAAACAGGGATTTTTTATAATATGTTTTTCGATAAATTCTTCTGGATTGAGCTTAGCTCGTTCTTGCAAAATTGTTTCAATTATCTGCTTGCCAAACCCTTCGACTCGCATTAAATCTACTGGTTTTGCCGTCCAAGCTTCTGCCAAACTATTAAAATTTTGATGCAATCTTTGCAACAAAATCGGTCCGATACCGTTAATTTGCGACCATGCTAACCAGTAAGCGCGTTCTTCTAGCAACGAGTTGCCCTCAACTTATCTGATAATAATTTTATCATCTTCGGTTGAATATAGTAGGGAAACGGCACTGCCGTGTCCTGTATCCCTTGGGTAGGGAAATGGCACTGCCGTATCCTGTATTTTCACAGATGCCCGGGTAGGAAAACGGCACTGCCGTGTCCTGTATTTCCACAGATTTAAAACTGTTATATAAATATTTTTTTACGAACCGCGAAGGCGCTAAGAACGCGAAGGGAATTAAGAGGGAGGTTTACAATTACTGGCTAGGTTTTCCAATCTACGAAACGGGCGTAAATATAAGCAATAATTTCTCCGATCACAGTCCGAAAACCTTCGCTCGATTTCCACCATTCTTGAGAATTGTAATCTTGCGGTTCAGCCGCTATAATCCCGACTTTAATGGCAGGATTCAGCACTTCTTTGAAAACAATCCAACTTCGGCGGGCGTGAGGGCCAAAAGAATAAAGATTAATTGAGTCAACTTTTATGGTAGAAGCAGCCAGCCAATCGCGAAGTGCGATCGCAGAAGCAGCAGTGCGGTGTTTCACAACACTCGCTGCTGGTACAGCTACTACTTTGTTTTTATCAAATCCTAGCGCAATACAAGTCGCGGCAGTCAGTTCCGCATAATTTTTATATTCAGCCAGATAGTAGCCTTTACTTAAAGGAACTCCTGTGGTAATTAATTGGCGGTATTTGCCTTTTTTGAATTCGGCGATCGCACTTTCGATCGCATAATCGGGCAACCAGCCTTCGACAACCAATATATCTGCTTTAATCGGCGCATTTACCGCCAAAAACGGATGGATATTTGTGAGAATTAAGAGCATTGCAATTATTAATACCATCAGAGCAACTACCCAAAGTTTCCTGGTAATTGCCCACATTTCTCGGCGGATTAGACTCATTTTGATTTTGAGTTTTCGCAGGATTGCAAAATTCATATAACAGATGTTGAAGGAAGAAGGAAGTCAGCTCTTCTTCCTTCTTCTATACTATTGGTGTTTCAGATACTCAAAAACGCTTTTATCCCCGATATCCTGTGGCATCGGTTGAAAAAACTTGCGCACAGCAAAGATGATAAACAAAGCCGCCCAAACTGCTAGCAAAAACTGTTCATTTTCGGCTGACAAAAAGCCAAAAATATGTCCTAAAATTAAGAGAGGAACTCCCGGAGTCAAAAACTTAGTTTCTAGGCGGTTAAAGCAGAATGCTTCCTTAAAATAAACGCCATTTAAGGCAGCAAAAGTAAAGCCAATTCCCCACAACGTCGCTGGATGTTCGTACACTGCTAAAGCTAGAGGTTGGCTGCTTTGTAACGCCACAAACAATGCTGCCGCGCCACCGATCGCCCAAAACGCCTGTAGTGCTCGGTGCAGCGCAATCATGTAAATGTGAATAGTTGCCAAGCTGACGCCTAAAGCTATCCAGAAACAAGCAAAAACAGGCGTTACAGCTTGGATTGCAATCGGGTTGTCGCCCTGTTGTAGCACCAGAGTAGCGCCGATCGCAAAACACAGCGCCGCCACCCCCAATCCAGCGCGGTAAATCAACACTCCCGCGCGATCGCTTTGAGTAATCGTAAACTCGCCGAATTGTCCTTGATAGACTTCCGATTCATCAGGCGATTTCAGTAGTTGCATTACAGCTTCCTCCTATTAGACACGAATGTACTTCTGCCAAGATATACTTTATTGATAAACCGATATAGCGAGACCGAGCGATGCCTAAATTTAACAAGCCTAAACTTAACCAGCCTAAACTTAACCAGTCTAAAGTTAACAAATCTAAATTGGACGATCGCCCAGATCCAAGCAAATCCCTTCCTTCACAATCCGAACTTCCTGTAGTTCAGCTTGATGAAACCATTGTAGCAGGCAGAAGACCGAAACCGCTAAACGACTTCCAGCGCCTGCTGGCGGAAGTACCAGAATTTAGCTCGGGGTTCGATCCAGAAATGTTCGCCCATCTCCATGAAAGTATCCCCTTTAGTCTCAAGCAATTTGAAAGTAAAATTAGGAAAATTTTAGGATCGAAAAATATTGATGTCAGCCTTGAAAATTCCGCCAAATATCTAGAATACATCAAGCAAAATATTCAACTCCCGTGCCACGTTACCGGTATAGAAGAGTTTGAATGGGAAGAAGAATATACGATAGGTTCTGGCAGTAAAAAAGAATATGCAAGGCTCAAAAAAACTCAACCTTCTTCTACTGATAGATTCAAAATTAATCGGTTTGAGGATTTTAGGGTTGAGGAAGAAGGCATATTTGTGGAAGTGCAGCGCGTCGGCGAGTGCCAAAAGTTTATGTTGCCTTTATCCGAGTTAGAATCAGTTGATATGATTTCCCCGAACAATCAGTTATTAGATGATTATGCCGTGTGGGTTGCCAATTATTAAGGAAGTCTTGGAAGAGGGAGAGAGAGGGAGAAGAGGAGAGGGAAAAAAATCTTCACGCTTGACTTATTCCCTCAACATCTATCCGTTAAATTCGTTGCCGAACTTCTTAATTAAATTGAAGCGGCAAAGTGCGATCGCGAAACCAAAGCCAAAGCTTCAACCAAACTGCGAACAGCCGCAATCATCGCCACTTCGCTATTAAGTTGGCTGACAGCAGAACCGACACCAATACCCGCAGCACCGGCTCCAATAGCGAGGGGTGCGGTGACGCTGGAGATGCCGGAAGCGCAGAGTACGGGGACGGATACGGCGCGGGAAATTTCAAAGGCTGCGGCTAAAGTAGGCGCTGCTTTTTCAATTAATCCCAAAGTGCCGGCGTGAATTGGCTGGGCGCTGGTGCCGCCTTCAGTTTGGATGATGTTAGCTCCAGCTTTGACTAATTCTGTTGCTAATTGCACTTGTTTGTCGAGTGCCAAAATGTGGGGAACTGTCACAGAAAGAGTGATGTTCGGAAATAGCGATCGAGTTTCGCGAGTCAACTGCAAAACTTCCTCAGCTTCAAAGCGGCGGCCTACTGCGTAGAAAGCATCAAAGTTGCCAATTTCAATCAAATCAGCGCCAGCTTCTACCGCAGGCACAAACTTTTCCGGTTCCACAGCCGATACACAAATCGGCAAATTTGTCAATTGTTTTGCCATCAATACCAAATCTCGATCGGCAGCAATATCGACAAAGGAAGCACCGCCGAGATCCGCTGCTTTGACGACACCCGCAACGTTCGCGGCATCAAAATTATTTAAACCGCTGATAATTTTCAGGGCGCGGCCTTGCTCAAATGCGCGCTGCAAATTAGAATTTACACTCATCGTTAGTTTTCCAACTCAAAAAATTTCTTAGACTTATTTTGACACGGATTAGAACAATTTCTGATTTTTAATTCTTAATTTTTAATTACTTCCCCGCTGTCGAAATTTGTGCACATCTTTGATAACTTGTGCCCAGCCGTCAGAGAGAGATTCGAGAATACGAGATCCCTTTTCTTTCGCCGCTGCCGTCACATCGCCCAACACACCACTTTCAGTCAACTCTCGCGTCAGCCAAGCAAAAGGCAAATTCCCTTCCATACTCAGCAAACTGTCGATCGGCAAATTTTTCGGATATTCTGTAACAGCCAGTTCCATTTTCACCTGCGACGGCAAAATTCACAACATCAAACTCGTTTCTGCATCACCCGTGTGAATCCCAAACTCCAACTCCTTCGCCGTCAATAATTCAGCAGCAACATTCGGAACGCGCCAAACAAACAGTGGAAAAACCGAAAAAACTTAATATTTTGATGAATGCCCCACGCCGCAATTTCCATCACTTGCGTCTGTCCGCCGCGAGCGTTCATTAATACTAATTTCCGAAATAATCCTCGGTAAATAGTGTCAGCAATTTCGACAATTACTGCTAAAAGTTTGGAAGCACTGAGCATAATTGTACCGGAAAAATGCCAGTGTTCAGTCGAATTGCCATAGAAAAGAGTTGGCAAAGCATAAGCGGGAATATTTGCATCTAACGAAGCCAGCGCTTTGCCAGTAACCGCCGCGCTAATTGCCACACCTACAATTAAATGCAAATGGACGCCGTGCTGTTCGAGCGCACCCAGCGGCTGAATTATAACTGTATTTTCCTAATCCGGCACAGACAGAATTTCTGTCCAAGTCAGATATGGAAAAAAGCGTGATTCTGGAATAAAATTGTGCCTGAGGTGGCGACAATAGTAAACGTAAGCAAGGCAATCAACTAGCCTGAAAACTAAAAACAAATTCCCCAGATAGCTAGTAGATAACTAATGCTGTCTCTCGGTAGATGCTATAATTTGTAGCAAATGCTTTAACAGGGCGCTGATATACGCTCGCCAGCTCATACCGAAAGACGTAGAGACGACTAATTGATGGAAGCTTGGCAAACCCCACAAACTAATTTAACCGACATTCCGATCGCCGAGGAACTGTCGCGCCGCACCCCTCGATCGCACGATCGAAAAGCAGAAAACCGAGCGCTACAAATGCTGGCTCGACAACTGGCAAGCTCACCCCACACGCTGCTCAAAACACTGGTTGCGATCGCTCAAGATTTGTGCGGCGCAGGAAGCGTGGGAGTCTGCTTGCTAGAAGAAAATGCCAATTCCGAACAAATATTTGGCTGGGAAGCCTTGGCGGGCGCGTGGGAAGCCGCAGAACACACAAACACACCCCGCAAATTGCGTTTGTCGGGAGCTGGTTTCGATCGCCAAAATCCCCAGCTTTACTTCGCTCCAGAACAATACTTCACCGACTTGCAGCAGCTAAAATTGCCGATCGCCGAAGCGTTAGTCGTGCCGCTGCAAGCAGAAAATCAACCGCTGGGGGCGATATGGATTGTATCTCACGATTCCGATCGCCAGTTCGATGCCGAAGACTTGCAGATCGCGATCGCCCTAGCAGACTTTGCCGTTGCCGCCGTACAAATCGATCGCGCCAATCGAACCAAAGAAGCTTTGCGAGAAAGCGAAGAACGCTGGCAGCTAGCCTTGCAGGGAAACAACGACGGCATTTGGGATCAGAACCTGCAAACCAATTGCCATATCCTGAGCGATCGCGGTTTAGAGATTTTGGAACGTCGGCCCGAAGAAGTCAAGCACTTCAGCCAATTTTTAAGCTACATTCATCCCGATGATTTGGAGATCGTGCAAAGCAATTGGCAGCAGCACTTGCATCGAGAAACCTCACATTACTGCTGCGAGTACCGCATTTGCTGTCCCGACGGGCGCTACAAATGGATTTTAGCCAGAGGGCGAGCAATTTGGGACGAGTCAGGCAATCCCTTGCGGGCCGTGGGCTCCCTCACAGATATCAGCGATCGCAAACAAACTGAAATTGCCTTAAAACAAAGCGAAGAACGTTTGAGCATCGCCATCGAAGGCTCAGGCATGGCAACCTGGGATTTAGACGTGCGAACAAATCGAGTAATTTGGTCGGCGACCCATTTCAGCATTTTGGGCTGCCAACAGACACCGGGCAGCGAAACAACCTTCGCTGCGTGGCAAAACTGCGTGCATCCAGACGACTTAAAGCAAGTCCTGGAGGCAATAGAAACAGCTCGGCAAACCCGATCGCTCTACTCCCCCGAATACCGCATCATCCGGGCCGACAGCGGAGAAATCCGCTGGTTGAGCTCGTTCGGGCGCTATCTCTACGACGCCGCAGGCGAAGCAGTGCGGTTTATCGGAGTATTATTTGATGCTACCGATCGCAAAATGGCCGAACTCGCCCTGCACCAGAGCGAGCAAACCGTGCGCCGTCAACTTCTAGAGATAGAGTCGCTCTACCAAACAACTCCCGTGGGTTTGGCCGTTTTAGACACAGATTTGCGGTACGTGCGGCTCAACCAGCGGTTAGCCCAAATCAACGGCTTGCCCGTGGAAACGCACATCGGCCGGACGGTGCGCGAAATATTCCCCGGCTTGGCAGACACAGCCGAAGCTGTGTTCCGCAGCCTTGTCGAAACCGGAGAACCGATGCAAAATTGTGAAATCAGCGGTGAAACCAAAGCTCAACCCGGTGTTGTACGCACTTGGCTCGTGAATTGGTGGGTGCTCAAAGACACGGGCGGGGAGATTGTCGGGATGAATGTCGCGGTACAGGAAATTACCGATCGCAAAATCGCCGAACTCGCCTTGCAAGAAAGCAACAACCGCTTTGAGTTAGCTACAAGGGCGATCGACGGCATCGTGTTTGAGTGGGATTTGGCAAGGAACTCAGTTTACCGTTCCGAGGGACTGTACTCCCTCGTCGGTGTCCGCCCAGAGGACGCACCCGCAACACCAGAGTGGTGGAGAGAACGCATTCATCCCCTCGATTTGCCGCGCATCCAAGCCGGAGCGGACTCAATCTTCAGTGCCGAGCGCTATGAAATCGAGTACCGAGTCCGGCACCAAGACGGGCGCTGGATCGATGTTTGGGAGCGCGGCTGTTCGATGCGCAACCAGCAAGGTGAACTGACCAAAATAGTCGGCTTCACCAGCGACATTACCAAGCGCAAACAAACAGAAGCAGCACTGCGCGATCGCGAAACCCACCTCCAGTTAATTCTCGACAGCGCCAAAGACTACGCCATCTTCACCCTCGACACCAGCGGACACCTTACCAGTTGGAACGCAGGCGCCGAGCGATTGCTGGGCTATGCCGAAGCTGAAATCGTCGGACACCACGGACGAATCATCTTCACCCCAGAAGACTCAGCAGCCGGAAAGCCGGAACTAGAAATGCACCTCGCCCTGACTCAGGGAAAGGCAATAAACGAGCGCTGGCACGTCCGCAAAGACGGCAGCCCCTTTTGGGGCAGCGGGCTGGTGATGCCCCTGCACGACGCAGCCGGCGAGGTGCAAGGTTTCCTGAAAATCATGCAGGACAAAACCGAGCGCCGGCAAATAGAAGAAGCACTGCGCCAAAGCGAAAATCGCTACCGCACCATCGCCGATGGCGTCCCGCAATTAATGTGGATCAACACCGCCGACGGCAGGTTAGAGTTTTGCAACCAACACTGGAAAATCTACACGGGCATAAGGCCAGAATTGCCGCTGGCTGCGCCGGTGCTGCACTTATTTCATCCTGAGGATCTGCCAACAGTTGTCGCCACGCGCACCAAAGCGATTGAAGCAGGAGAATCCTACGAATTTGAGTGTCGGGTGCGCAGGTTTGACAGCACCTACCGCTGGCATTTAGCGCGACTTGTACCCCTCAAAGACGCGAAGGGGCAGGTGGTGCAATGGGCCGGGCTCGGCATTGATATTGACGATCGCAAACGAGCCGAAGAAAGCTTAGCAGAAAGCGACCGCCGCTTCCGCTTTCTGGCTGAGTCGCTGCCCCACCTGATTTGGAACGTAGACTCCGGCGGGGAAATTCGTTTTACGAATCAACAAAAATGGTTGGAATATCTGGGAATGTCTTACGAGGAAGCCGTTCACAACAATTGGGAGTCCCTGGTGCCGCCGTCCGATGCGGCAGAAGCTTTTGCCCGCTGGCAAGAATGTCAAATCACCGGAGAAGTTTATCAAGTTGAGCTGCGCCTGCGGCGGGCAGCAGACCAAATGGAACGCTGGCATTTGTCCCGCGCCGTGCCATTTCGCGGCGCGGGGGGCGAAATTGTCGAGTGGATCGGCACGTATACCGATATTCACGATCGCAAACAAGCCCAACTGAACGAGCAGTTTCTCTCCGAGATCGAAGTCCGCTTGCGGCAGCGCTCTAACCCGACAGAAATGTTGTGGGAAGCGATGAACAGTCTGGGAGAATATTTAAAGGTCGATCGCTGCATATGGAACGAAATTGATGTAGAAGCCGGCCTGGCAATTGCCCAGCAAGACTGGCACCAGTCCGACCTTGCCAGCATCACCGGCACCTATCAAATCTCAGACTTTAAGACGGCAGAACTGAAAGTTCTCTCTATGGCAGGTCAAACACTTGTCATCTCAGATATCGCTAATGACCCGCATACAGCGCATTCGGTCGATAACTACGATGCCCTTGGCATGGGCGCTTTGGTCGATGTTCCCTGCCTTCAGGAAGGGCGCTGGGTGGGTCTTTTGGTGGTGACCTCAAAGGTGGTTCGGCACTGGCGGCCGGATGAAGTTTCGCTGATGCAAGAAGTGGTGGCTCGCCTCTGGCCTGCGATCCTCCACGCGCGAGCCGTCCAAGACTTGCACGAAAGCGAGGCTCGGTTCCGCGCTCTAGCTGACAACATCGCTCAGTTGGCCTGGATGACAGATGCCACAGGCTGGATTTTCTGGTACAACCAGCGCTGGTTTGACTACACGGGCACCACCCTAGAGGAAATGCAAGGCTGGGGCTGGCAGCAGGTGCAGCACCCGGAACACGTCGATCGGGTTGTCGCAAAATTTAGGCGCTGCATTGAAACAGGCGAACTCTGGGAAGATACTTTCCCCTTGCGCGGCAAAGACGGATCTTACGGCTGGTTTCTCTCCCGCGCCGTGCCGATTCGCGACGATCGGGGCAAGGTGCTGCGCTGGTGCGGCACCAACACCGACATTACGCATCGCAAAGTTGCAGAAGCGGAACGGGAACGCCTTCTAGCGCGGGAAAAGGCAGCGCGGGAAGAAGCAGAACAGGCTAACCGCGTCAAAGACGAATTTTTGGCTGTTTTGTCCCACGAATTGCGGACTCCCTTAAACCCGATTGTGGGGTGGACGAAGCTGCTGCGATCGAACTCTCTGACACCGGAAAAGCAGCGTTACGCCTTAGAGACGATCGAGCGCAACGCCAAACTGCAAACCCAGCTTATCGAAGATTTGCTCGACGTGTCGGGGATTCTGCAAGGCAAGGTCAGCTTGAATATTGCACCTGTGGATTTAGCCGGGGTCATCGGCGCTGCTATTGAAACGGTGCGTCTGGCGGCGGAAGTCAAGTCGATTCAAATCAGCACTCAATTTGCACCGAATCTCGGCCCGGTGTTGGGCGATGCGGGGAGACTTCAGCAGGTACTCTGGAATTTGCTGTCCAATGCCGTCAAGTTCACCCCGCCGAGAGGCAAAATTGAAGTCGTTCTCGATCGGGTTGACACCGACGCCCAAATTACTGTAACTGATACTGGAAAAGGT
Organism: Microcoleus sp. MOSTC5; assembly: GCF_036701825.1. Lineage (NCBI taxonomy): Bacteria > Bacillati > Cyanobacteriota > Cyanophyceae > Oscillatoriales > Microcoleaceae > Microcoleus > Microcoleus sp. MOSTC5. The sequence goes on from NZ_JAUBRK010000019.1 coordinate 52,576, forward strand.
ATCGAAGCTGATTTTCTGCCCTATGTATTCGACTACTTCCGGCAAGCTGACAGCACGATGACGCGCAAGTTTGGCGGATTGGGTTTAGGATTGGCGATCGTCCGCCATCTCCTCGAACTCCACGGCGGCACGGTGAAATCGGAAAGTGCAGGCGAAGCACAAGGCGCCACATTTACCGTCACGATACCCCTGATGCCCGCGCAACCTCAGACAAGTCCTGCTGCGGCTGCGCCGGAGCAATTCTTCAATTTGAGCGGTATCAACGTGTTAGCGGTGGATGATAATGCCGATGCGCGAGATTTGGTGGTTTTTGTGCTTGAAAATTGTGGGGCAAGCGTTACAGCAGTTTCTAACGCCGACGATGCCTTGGCGGTTTTAGGTCAGTCTGTGCCGGATGTGCTGTTGAGCGATATTGGAATGCCTGACACGAACGGTTATCTGTTGCTGCGGCAGGTTCGGGCTCTGGCGCCAGAGCAAGGGGGACTGGTTCCGGCGATCGCCCTCACCGCTTATGCTGGAGAAATTAACTATCAGCAGGCCCAGGCTGCCGGCTTCCAGCGGCATCTTTCTAAGCCTTTTGACGTGGACAAGTTGGTGCAGGCGATTTGGGAGGTACTCGGTCGATCGGGCGGAAACAACATTATTTAAGGTATTTTTAGGTCTGAAAAGTCTTTATTTAACGAACCGCCAAGACGCAAATAACGCGAAGAAGAAAGGAAGAAGAAAGGAAGAAATAAATAATATCAAATCCGGTTACATTTGAGATGTTGCACCATTCTCAATAAAGCTTTTATAGGCAGCGTCGGAGCAACGGCACATAAGAAAATCCATCTATTGTGAAACAAGCCGGAAAGCCTGTCCTTGACAATGGTGCAATATCTCAGATGCAACCAATTTTACAGTCGTTCGATCGCGCCTCATCTCAAACAAAAAAACCTCACAGATGGAGGTTTTTTGATGATTATTGGCGATCGTCGGACAGGTTAAAACATCCTGTCCCTGCATGATGCCCACAGCCCTAATACTCGATTATTAGCGGTAGTCAGTGCGCACGGCTGGATCGCGATCGCCCGTTGTAGTGGTATAGCGGACATTTTCTTCGCGTTTGCGGGGAATCAAACCTAACAAACCGGACAAGCCAAGCAATCCCAACCATCCCCAGTCAAAATCGCGATCTGTCTCAGCATTGTAGACATCGGAGCGAGGAGTTGTGGTGGTGGTGGTGCTGTTAGTACCGCCAGTTGTACCGCCAGTTGTATCTGTCTGAGCCGAAGCTGGCAGATTACCTGGTACCATGGCTAAACCAGCAGCTAGAATGCCTGCACCGATTGCTTTGGATAAATCAGAACGTTTCATAATTCAAATGCTCTCTGTTGGCAAAAATCTTTAACTATCATCACTATATCGATCGGCTATTAAAGTTAAATCCACCTCTAGCAGTAAACATTGTTATGTTCCACGTATAACTACAGATTGATATCAAATTTTTAGCAGGCGCACGAAATTAAAGATTGCTCGCGGAGGCACTCCGGCACTAGAAATCGCGGGTCTGGAACCAGACTCGGTTATGAGGCACTCCCGCACTCCCGACAACAGACAAGGTGTTGTTGACAAAAAAAGGTAAACTCAGATATTGCACAGACAAATGTTGGAACTCGATCGACGGAGATAAAAACTTTTGGGAATAGAGCTACGCAGCTACGTATTTCTAGACAATTTGCAGCCGCAGCACGCAGCATACATCGGTACAGTCGCCGCCGGATTCTTGCCGCTGCCGGGGGATGCGTCGCTGTGGATAGAAATCTCGCCCGGTATCGAAATTAACCGAATTACCGATGTCGCCTTAAAATCAGCCTCCGTGCGCCCCGGAGTGCAGATAGTCGAACGCTTGTACGGCCTTCTGGAAGTACACTCAAGTCAGCAGGGGGAAACGCGGGCTGCAGGCAAAGCAATTCTAGAATTCATGGGAGTCCGCAGAGAAGAAGGTATCAAACCGCGAGTGATTTCCAGTCAAATTATTCGCAACATTGACCCCCACCAAACACAATTAATCAACCGCACCCGCCGCGGACAGTTGCTGCTGGCGGGGCAAACGCTTTACGTCTTAGAAGTAGAACCGGCTGCTTATGCAGCGCTGGCGGCCAATGAAGCAGAAAAAGGCGCATCTATTAACATCTTAGAGGTTCAGGCTGTAGGCAGTTTCGGACGACTTTACCTCGGCGGCGCAGAACGAGATATTATAGCAGGTTCCCAGGCAGCAATTGCGGCGGTGGAAAACGTAACGGGTCGAGAAAATCAAGCAATTTTTGGTCGCAAGGAATAGCCGTTAAAGGAGATGCAATTATGGCAAACACACAGCATTTAGCGCTGTTAAAAAAAGGTGCTGTTACTTGGATTGAATGGAGAAGTCTCAACCCAAATATAGAACCGGATCTCAGCGAAGCTAACCTCGCTGAAGCAAATCTAAGAGGCGCGCATCTTTGGCGCTCGAATCTTTTTAAAACAGACTTGTTTAAGGCTAAATTAATTGCGGCTAACCTCGCCGAATCTAATCTTAGTTTAGCAAATCTTGCCGGAGCGCAACTGCTCGAAACTAATTTAATTAAAGCTAATTTAACTGGAACCAACCTGCGATCGGCCGACATGAGGCGAGCTGATTTGAGCGGTGCTAATTTAATTGGGTCTGACATCACGGCGGCCAATCTCCAACAAACCGATTTCGCGGATGCGAATTTAATCGGTGCGGTGATGTTTCGAGTAAATGCGATGGGCGCGAACCTCAACTTTGCTAATCTCAGTCAAGCCAATCTCACTCAAGCCGAATTCATTGAAACACATTGCTATGCAGCCAATTTCTCTAAGGCTAACCTCGGGGAAGCTCACTTCACTGCCGCCTATCTTTTCAAGGCAAATCTCTGTTTTGCGGAGTTGAGCGCTGCCGATTTCCGGTGGGCAAACCTCGGCAAAGCTGATTTGAGAGGGGCGAATTTGACCCGGGCAAATCTCAGAGGAGCGAACTTGGCGGGAGCTAATCTGGGCGAAGCTATTTTGAAAGGAACAATCATGCCTGACGGCAGCATTATTTCATAAATATTGGATAATATTTAGTTTTGTAAAATAACCGCGATAGTTAAAAAAAAGCCAGTTGCGCGTTTACCGACAGCATCGCCAAAACATGAAATTTTGGGGCGGGTTCAGACTTTCTCTCTCATAGAAATCCGAGATTTAGTAAACCCGCCTCGGCTCAAAACTCGCAACTGTCGATCGACTAATTTTTGCCGGCCGGCGATACTTGATAAAGTCCTCTGACGGGGCCTGGATCGGTCTGTGAATCCTGCTGCTGCGTTGGAAGTGTAAACTGATCTTGGAGCCCGGCGGGAGTGGGGAAACAGCCGCTCGGTTGAGGTGCTAGCTGGCAAGCTGCAGGCAGTGCCATGACTGAGGCATCGAAGGGATTTACGGCATCTGGGACGCGGAGAATCGGATCGCTGGAAACTTGGCGCTGCATTACTCGTCGGTAGAAGCCGTTGACGCGACTGGCATCCCTCTCGATTTCTTTTTCGGGAAAGGCAACGACGCCGCTGGGAGAACCGATGCCTAAATAGTCGCCCAAGTAACCTTGCAAGCTGACGTTGTGGTAAAAGTCTCCTGAAGCTTCAAAGAATTGTCGGTTGAAGTCGTCGGCAATCGGGTGAAATCGAGCTGTTTGTGCTTGAGCTGGTTTGACGGATGCCAGTGCGGCAGAGGCGACAGCGAGAATCAACGCGCCGCTCAGGCTTTTTAACTTTTGACTCATAATATTTCAGCCTCCTTAATTAATTCCGATTCCACTATAAACTGATTATCGGCGGATTATTTGTGTTTTTTACACGGTGTGAGTTATGGATGCTGCGGATTTAAAGGTGTTGCGCGATCGACTTCTAGATTTGCTGTGCGAGTTTGCTTATCGTGAAGGCGATTTTGTGCTGTCTTCAGGGCAGAAAAGTTCTTATTACATTAACTGCAAACCGGTGACGCTGCACGCTGAAGGTGCTTTGGCAACTGGACGTTTGCTGTTGTCGATGCTGTCGTCGGATGTGCAAGCTGTGGGCGGTTTGACTTTGGGTGCTGACCCGATTGTAACTGCGGTGAGCGTGGTTTCGGCTTTGGGCGATCGACCTATACCAGCTTTAATTGTCAGAAAGGAGACGAAGGGACACGGGACAATGGCGTATATTGAGGGCCCACTGTTGCCAGAGGGCACGAATGTGGCGGTTTTGGAGGATGTGGTGACGACGGGTAAGTCGGCGATGCAGGCGGTGGAACGGTTGCGGGCGGCTGGTTATAAAGTCGATCGCGTGTTGTCGCTGATTGACAGAGAGCAAGGTGGTGCTGAGTTTTATCGCTCTGTTGGATTGGACTTTGAGGCAGTTTTTACGATTAAGGATCTTAAGGAATGGCGATCGCGCATCGCTGAATCAGAAGAATAGCCCTAGCTTCTGCCTCCAAAAATATAACAAAAGCGCAACTTTAGTCGCTACTGCTAAATAGTAGTGATTAAAGTCCCTGCTACCAAGAGCTGGGGGAATATTTACGGGCAATGGGTAAGTCCTAGTGCCATGTGTCGAGAGTTAAAAAGGCAGGGAATAACAAAAAAAATACGCTCCTGGGCCGTCAAGCTGCGACGCCGTGCGGGTACAAAAATTAAGAATAGAATACTGGGAAAAAGTGAATAATACAGAGCCATAAAGCTTGGTATTGCTAGAGGAAATCGGTGTTTGATTGGGTGGGATTAGAAACTATGGCAGCTCTAATTTTATCAAAATCAGCTCAGGTACTTGGATCGCAATGGAAAATAAAGTTTTCGGTGCTAAACAAGCGCAAGCTTTCAGGTCAGAGTCTCTACCAATCGGCAGATTTTAGCAGAGCGAAATTATAACCTGAGTGAGATATTAACTAGAGAAGACTGTTTTAATATGTTACATGACCCGACGCAAGGAGAAGCAGTAATGATTTTACCTGCATCTATTCAAGGGAAATGGAAACTACTGGCAACAGCCTTGATTTTTCCTCTGACACTAATTGGTGTTGGCATTCAGCAACAACCGCTTCAAGCACAACAAAATCCATCTAAGAGTAATGTTGCTGCATTGCCAGATGGTATTTACCTGTACGGAGATTCGCCACAGCCCAACCAAGTTCTTCAAAACTATATTGTGTTTCAACGCCAGAACGATCGGGTCGTCGGTGCAATCTACGCGCCGCGATCGGACTTTGCGTGCTTCACTGGTAAAATCCAGGGAAATACACTGTACGGGAAGGCAATCTCAGCCGGAAAGATTCAAACAGTTGAAATCAATACTCAGCTAACCAATCTGCATTCTATTCGCACAATTAGCTCAAACGATCGGCGCATTCTTTCAACGTGCCAAGAAACAGCGCAAGCTAACATATCCAGGTAAATCTTTTACTTAGCTCAAATGCTGCATGAGGCGGGCGGTGCGTTACACTGCGTTAACGCACCCTACGAATTGAAAATTTCTAGTTACCAGGATCTGCCTGGTAATACAGCGTATTCCAGGTTTATGAAATAGGGACACGGCAATGCCGTCTCCCTACGGTGGGGATAGATCGATCTAGGATGTCCTTCATAAATGTGGAATATGCTGTAAATATCTAGAGGCTATGCCTCGATTAAAAAATAGTACAAAAGATGAGTTTTGACCGCCGGCTTAATGGCCCTGAAAAAAATCCGTTTTATTGACTTATTCTCAGGAATAGGCGGCATGAGATTAGCGTTTGAATCCGCCGCTGTTCCTTGAATCTGGAAACAGAATGTCTCTTAAGCAGCGAAATCAATCCCGACGCTCAGTTAGTTTACCAGTACAGGGTAGGCGACTAATTGACTATTGCGGTGGCAATTCGATTCATTCTTGGGAACTGGGTTTGCGAGGCGAGTGCAGTTTAGACAGAATTGAGTTGATGAAGAGTTTTATATGGAAAAGGCGAAATAAAGAATTTGGGCATGACTCCGATGGCAAGCTATTAACTAAAGAGCAAATAGCTACTTTTTTTGCTCATCCCAATCTGGATAAAATTCTGGATTCCTTGGTAACAAAAAAGTACCTGCAAGGGAACATCGCAATTCTCCTTTTGGGAAACTCCTTTTAATATAACCTTAAGTAATGTGCGCCATCAGCACCCTACTTTTGAGCGGGCAGGATGCCCGCCCCACAAGAAACGAAACAGCTTTACGATTAAGTAAGGTGGGCAATGCCCACCCTACGAATTAATCCAATTAGCTTTGGGCTACAGGTTCCTTAGCCAAAAACTTCTCTAATTCCGTCAAAGCATCGGCATCAACCTTAGTCTGCATCGGACAGAATTTAGGGCCGCACATCGAACAGAATTCAGCAGTTTTGTAGATATCCGCCGGCAAAGTTTCGTCGTGATATTCCTTTGCCCGTTCTGGATCTAATGACAGCTCAAATTGACGGTTCCAATCGAAATTGTAACGCGCTTTCGAGAGTTCATCATCGCGATCGCGCGCACCCGGACGGCCCCGTGCAATATCTGCAGCGTGAGCCGCGATTTTGTAAGCAATCAGCCCGTTTCGGACATCCTCAGCATTCGGCAATCCTAAGTGTTCCTTCGGCGTCACGTAACACAGCATTGCAGTACCGTACCAACCAGCCATCGCCGCCCCAATTGCTGAGGTAATGTGGTCGTATCCAGGCGCAATATCTGTCACCAACGGCCCCAAAACATAGAAAGGTGCTTCGGAACATTCCTCCATTTGTTTCTTGACATTAAACTCAATTTGATCCATCGGAACGTGACCGGGCCCTTCCACCATTACCTGCACGTCGTGTTCCCAAGCTTTGCGAGTTAATTGTCCCAAAGTTTTGAGTTCAGCTAATTGAGCATCATCCGACGCATCGTGAGTGCAACCGGGGCGCAAAGAATCTCCCAAACTAAACGAAACATCGTATTTTTTGAAGATTTCAATGATGTCGTTAAAGTGAGTGTAGAGGGGATTTTGTTTGTGGTGATGGAGCATCCAGCGCGCCAAAATGCCACCGCCGCGAGAGACAATCCCAGTCAGCCGATTTTTCACCAAAGGCAAATGCTCGATCAAAATTCCGGCGTGAATAGTTTGGTAATCAACACCTTGTTGAGCGTGTTTGTCAATGATGTGAAGAAAGTCATTGGGGGTCAGACTTTCCATATTACCGTGAACGCTTTCTAAAGCTTGGTAAATTGGTACAGTACCGATCGGCACCGGTGAAGCTTTGATAATTGTAGTGCGAATTTCATCCAAATTCCCGCCGCCGGTGGACAAGTCCATCACGGTATCAGCGCCGTATTTCACTGCTAGTTTAAGCTTGTCAACTTCTTCTTCCATATTGGAAGAGTTGGGAGATGCACCGATATTAGCATTGACTTTGCATTTAGACGCAATGCCGATCGCCATCGGTTCCAAATTCGGGTGATTGATGTTAGCGGGAATAATCATCCGTCCCCGCGCTACTTCGGCGCGGATCAGTTCTGGCGGGAGATTCTCTCGCTTAGCAACAAAGTGCATTTCCTCAGTAATTACACCTTGGCGGGCGTAGTGCATTTGAGATACATTGCTCTGCCCGCTACGCTTAGCGATCCATTCGGTACGCATATTTAATTTCCTTGATAAACAGCTTCCCTCCGCTGGTATTACCCAGACTCAGGTTCTAAGGGTGTTTTCTCAGCCCGGATATTCGGGCACCCCTAGCTAAGCTGTTAATAGTAGCACTGATGTCTGTACCAGATGAAAGCAATTAAGGAAATCTTAATATAAACAATGGGGTGAAGAGATCGAAAGTGCGATCTGTCTTTCCCGACTTCTGATATTTATGCTGTGAAAAAAGTGTGATGGTACCCCATTTAACAACCTAAAAACACTCACAGCTCATCAGGATTAATCCCCCTTTCGCGCAATTTTGCTGCTAGGCGATCGGCGCGTTGTTTTTCTTCCTCCGCGCGAAGGTGTTCTTCGTCAGCGCGAAGGTGTTCTCGTTCCGCCCGCTGGCGTTCTTCTCGGGCACGTTCCTCTCCAATTAACAGCAAATTCCCTTCACTATCCCACCAACGCAACCAAGGTAAATTCATCTCATCATATTCACCTTGCCAAATGCCCAACTCAACTCCAAGCTGAGGAATCGGATAGCGACCGCGCTCATTTACACTCATGCGCTGATAGCGATTGTCTTCTAAATGATACATTTCTACAGCGGCTTTTTTCACTTCATAAATGCCGTAGTAAGGCACGCGAATCGCCTGTTCGTAAACCCAAAATTTGCCCACCTTTTGTTCTTCGGCTTGACCGGGTTCGGGCGGCGGCGTTCTGTCTCGCTCTTCTGCACCGTTCCCCGACACAAATTCCAAAACAATGAGCGGTGCAACGTATTCTTTCCACAATACATAAGAACGTCGCACCTCACCATTTAAGAGTGGGGGAACATTCGGCACATAAAACCAATCGGGCGCTTCGGCACCGCGTTCGAGTGGGTCAGTTAAACGCCAATAAATCCCGCAATCTTGACCGATGCGATAGCGTCCGTCTGGATGAAGTCGTTGCAATATTGGTCGGAGTGAATCAGTGAGAATAATGCTTTGAGGAAGTTCTTGAAAGTTTTTCACAAAAGTACCATCGGACTCTGGCAGTTCAGTGTGGTCTGGGAGATGGGTGACTTCCAATTCAAATGATTTGGCAATAGTCATAACTTATCTGTTAACTTGGTTGTATGCAGGCTTTTTAAAACATCTCCCATCATAACTTATGAATCTCGAAGAAATTTATCCAATAACTTTGAAGTATCAGCCTTTTCGTGACCAGGATTGGCGAGTAGTGGAAGAGGAGTCACACTATGTTCATCGAATGCTGGATGGAGTTCTCTCAAATTGGCCTGAAAATCTATTAAAGGAGTGGCTATATCGTCATCCTGACTGCATGGAAGACTATGCTTTTCTTAATCTAGAAAGACTAAAATTTACTTTAGAGACTTGGCCTCTTGAGCGGGTTCCGGGGTCAGAAGCCTTTAAGGATGAGAGTTTTTGCGACAACTTCGAGAATATTGAGGAACGGGCGGAAGATAATAACGACTGGCTTGCTCGCTATATGCTAAAAGAGGGTACATGGAATACTCCCATTGTGTTACTTGAGAATCAGGATCGATATAACCTATCGACGCAAGTGCAATTAAAGCAACCTTATCATTTACTAGAGGGGCATAGACGATTATCCTTCTTAAACGGTTTAAGGCGCTTGAATAAAGCTCGTCCACATCATCAAGTTTGGCTCGCTAAAATACATACTTAATATTATGCTGGTAGATCGCACTTACAGCAGATTGCAGCTTTATGAGTTAGACCAAATTTTGGAGTTGAGAGGTTCATGGTGGAATCTCACACTGGCTTCCCGATCAGGAAAATCAGCCAAGATACAGCATTTGTATTTGAATGTTGATAAATACTATGCTTATAATTAACTGTGAAACAAGAGAAACTGCACTAGATAAATTGTATCTTTCTATGAGATATCGCCACTTCTCGTCACCCGATAAAGTTTAATAATCTACAAAAATCAGCTTAACCCAATATAAAATCAACACTCACTACAAACTCGGGAAAAGCCAGCGGCGCAACTTGTTGACCGCGCCAAAACTTGAGCATTAAACTATAACCGTTCGGGCATGGCTGACGGTAGACTTCCAAACAATTTTCAACTAAATCTACTAGCCAAACTTCTTGAATGAGCGATCGAGCGTAAATGGATACTTTCACATCTCTGTCATAATCAACCGTACTATCTGAAACTTCAACTAGCAGCAAAACTTCAGATGGTACTGGATGGGCTGTAGCGTAGTAATCAGCACGAGGTTCCAGCAATACAACATCCGGTTGAGGTTCAGTGCGCTCCGTCAACTGGATAGGGTCTTGAGCACCTATAATCGCACGTCTTCTCTCCAAATCCGAGAACACAGCGATCAGACGCTTAACAGAACTTGCGTGACGAGTACCAATTGCAGCCATTTTAACAATCTCTCCTTCTATGAGTTCTACCCGATCGCCCTCCGAGAGAATACCCGCCTCAGTCATCAAATGATATTCTTTTACTGTAAATAACCGTTTTTGAAGCTGAACAGACATATAACTATTCTCCTTGTTTGCAGCTTCCCTAAATTTACCATAAAAAAAACCGCCCCAAACGGCGCGGCAAAAAGAGGAGCATTTTCAATGACAAACTTTAGACAAAAAGCATTTCAATGCCCGCTATCAAGTCGGTTAAAAGACTCGTCAATAACTGTAGGGGTGGTTCATCGCAACTATTAATACAGTTAAATTTGATTGTTATTGCAAAAGTTCCTCTCGATATTATACAGCCCACATATTCTCATCCCTTACTAACTTAAAAGTAAGGTGCGCTTGCCGATTACCTGACACCTATGAATTTTGAACAACGGAATTCGGCTTAACTTCAGTCTCTTTTTCCCCGGATTCATTTCCGTGTGTATCCTGCTTTAATTCTGATACAATTGCGCCTCGATCGCGCCAAGCTTCGGCATTCTCAGGCTTGATGGCAATAGCCCGATCGTAAGCTGCCATTGCTGCCTTATAGCGCTTTAATGCTGACAAAGCTGTGCCGAAGTGGTGCCAAGCATCGTAGGAGTCTGGCTTAATAGCAATCGCTTTCTCATAAGCTGCGATCGCTTCTTCATTGCGCTGCAATTTTGCCAAAGATTCGCCTTTACAAAACCAAGCTTCGTAACACTCCGAATTAAGAGTAATTGCTGATTCGTAAGAGGCAATTGCTGCTTCGTGCTGCGACAGTTTGTCGAAAGCTGCGCCTCGGTTGTGCCACACTTCAAAATCCTGCGCTTTAATTGCTATTGCTTTGTCGTAGCATTCGATCGATTCTTGATATCGCTGCATTTTTCCGAGCACAGCGGCTCTATTGTACCAAACTTCGTATTTGTCTGGCCGGATTCCCAGAGCTCGATCGTAAGAATCAATAGCATCGCTGTAGCGGAGCAGTCTCCACAGCATATTGCCTCGATTGTACCAAGTTTCGTATCTCTTCGGATTGAGTTCAAGAGCGCGATCGTAAGAATCAACTGCTGCTGCGTGCTGCTCTATTTTGCCCAGCATCGCGCCTCGGTTGTGCCAAATTTCGCTGTCGGTTGCTTTGATAGCGAGGGCGCGATCGTAACTGGCGATCGCTTCTTCGTAATGCTGCAATTTAGCCAACAAAGCCGCTATACTGTGCCAACAAGCGTATTTTCGGGATTCGCTCGAACTTGCTCGCTCGTAACAGACGATCGCCTCTTCGTACTTCTGCAATTTTGCCAGCAAAGTCGCTTTATTATACCATGCTTCGTAGTGATCGGCTTTAATTAATATTGCTTGGTCGTAACAGGCGAGAGCTTCTTCCTGGCGCTGCAATTTTATTAACACATTTCCGCGCCAATACCAAGCCTCATTCAAAAATTTATTCGCTAAAACAGCTTTTTCCAAGCAGACTAATGCCTCATCATAATTGCCTTGAAAATAAAGCCCTTCGGCTTGCTTGATATAATCGTCAGCAATCAAATTTTCGTCGCTAGCAGGTGCAGTTTGCGAATTTTGGGAATTGTTTAAGGGCGGTTGAGGTGCGAGTTTGAGAGCTTCTTTGGCAACAACTGCGGGAACTTGGGAAATTTCTTGAACAATTTGAGATTTTTTCTCGTCAACTTCTGTCAACAAAACTTGCAAGTGCATGATAAATTGAGATTTGAGAGTCTCAATTTGCTCGACGGAAGATTTAGAAAGTTCAGTTTCTCTAGTTAAAAAATCAATTGATTGTTTAGCAGCACTCATTTGCGCTTCTAATTCATTTTTCAATTTTTGAGTTAGTTGGCTAGAATTTATGAGTTCTGATTCCAATACACCAATGCCCTGCAATCGTTTATTGGCATCAGCAACTAACTGTTTGATTATCAGCCGTCGCATCAGCCAAAAAAAGGCCATTGTCATTGGTGGAAAGACAGTACCGAGAATTAATAAAATATTGAGCAGAGTTATAGTATTATTAAAACCGTATCCAGATTCAGCACTGCCAGTAGACGGGGAGATAAAAGCGAAAACCTCGCGAACTTGAGGATTGCTTTCAACACCGATTTCGATTAATTTAGCCAGCCAAGTTTCTTGTAAAGATTTTGTTAGTTCATCGCCGGATGCAGCAGGAGTATTCGCCTTGGTTTTTGCAGCAGCAGATAAATCGGGTTGAGCCGAGGCTACCAGCAAACCAGTCTGGGATTTTACAGCAATTCGCGGGGAAAATTGTTCGTGGGCGATCGTCTCAGGCGCGCTGATTGACTCAGCCCGACGGGATGCGGTAGTATTTGGGGAAAATTGTTCGTGGGCGATCGTCTCAGGCTCGCTAATTGACTCAGCCGGACGCGATTCAGTATTATTTACGGCATCAACAAAGTTGCTAGCTTGCGGTGTCTGAGGAGAAATAGGAGGTGCAGCAGGATTGGCGCTAGTATTAGCAGTTAAATTGTGGGATGCGAGGGCAGCCAGACTTAAGAGAGCTAGATTAGAGACGCGCATAAACGTCAACTCATTTAGGAGAAATTAGTGCTTGGTTGTCAGCGATCGGGCGATCGACCTCATGCTCTCAGCAGTTAGAATAGCTGACATGAGGAATGCTGACTTACTATCTCCAAAATACGCGCGCAGCCTGACTTGTCAGGAAAAGTGCCAATAATTCTGAGTGTGGAACTTTTTTGAAAAAATATATTCTCGCGCCTAATCCGGTTGAATAACTCTCGGAATCATTATTAGGCTGGTAGGGCGGGGTTCAGCAATCTGCACAATTAGCCAAAGATCCGGCTGAACCCGCCCCAACTGAACCGATTTTTAACTCTAAACCTTAGCTAAAATCGCTGACGGCTGCTGACGTTCCGCCGCCACTTCCTCTAAATCAGCGCCGTAAATTTCACAGCTATTATTCGGACTTTCAATCAGTTTAATCTTGTGCAACTCTGCGCCCAATTCCCGAACGGGCGATCGCAACAATTGCCCGATCCGAACAGCAATATTCTCCGCAGTCGGCACAACGTTCTCAAAATAAGCAATATCCTTATTTAAAAAAGTGTGATCGAAAGGTTCAACAACATAATTGTCAACTGCTTTTTGCAAAGCTCCCAAATCAGCAATCATGCCAGTCCGCGCATCAATTTCTCCTTTAACCGTCACCTCTAAATGATAGTTGTGACCGTGACCGTTGGGACGAGCACATTTGCCGTAAATTTCCGAGTTTTCTTCAAAACTCAAATCGGGACGAGCCAACCGATGGGCCGCACTAAAATGAGTGGACAGAGTTAAATAAGCTTCCATTCCGTTTCCTAAATATTCAGCCCAAAGTTCGGGATGTTCAAACAATTGAATTTTGCTCAAATGTAAATGAGGGGCTAGCCGCAGCCAAATTTGCCGTGCTATGTTTTCGGTAGTTGGCAGAGTCTGCTCAAATTCCGGCCACGCTTCGTTAAGGTAGGAAAAATCGAGATCTTTGGTAACTTCCTGCTTGATGACGTGCTTGACATCAGACAGGTTGAGCACCATGCCGTACTCGTCGAGTTCGCCTATCATGGAAACGTAAAGGACGTAATTGTGTCCGTGTCCCGGTGCGCGGGCAGTTGGGCCAAACCGCTCAAAGTTCTCGGCTTCGCTCAACTCCGGTAGCCAGTACCGGTGACTCGCCGAAAACTGTGCCCGACGATTGATGATGCACTGCATAAAAGTCAAGTAGGGTAAGCTTGTTAAGTTCTGTAAAGGACTTACTTCTTAAGGATAAACTAATTTTTGCTGGAATTTTTCAATAATTTGAGGGTGCTGTAAATGAATTTCTACCAATTTTCCAGATATTGGCAACACGTCGTTGCTCGATCGAGCCGCAGGGCCGGGTTTACGGCACAATACAGATATCCGGCAGAAAATACCGCTACAAAATAGTTTTTCGCCATCAGTTACTAACCCATCAGTTACCAGCCTTTGAGAAAGTGCCTGAAGCGGATCTATTCCGTTCGCGAAGCGTTCCCGAAGGGTAGGGAATCCACCTTTTTTGCAACACAGGGCACTCCACCGTTCGAGTTTTTCGCCTAAGCTCTGCAATAGTTAGCAGTTGGCGGTTCAGTTGCGCTCAAAACTAATTACCCACGATCGATCACCAATTACCTATTACCAAATATTAATGAATTGGATTACTGCACGAGCCGATCGCTTTTTTGAACATTTCTCGGGTGCGATGACAACCCCGCTATTCTATATCGGGAACACTCATCTGTCCATCAGTGCGATCGTCAAACTGATAGTTTTAGCTATATTTGCCTTGATTGTAGCTAAGATTATCAGCGAAGGAATCAAGCGCAGCGTGCTAGTTCGGATGGGATTGGATCGCGGCAGTCGAGAAGCAATTTCCACCATCATTAGTTATATTTTAGCAACTCTTGGCTGTATATTCGTCCTGCAAAGCGCCGGCATAAACCTCACTTCTCTCACCGTCTTGGCTGGGGTTGTCGGCATTGGTTTCGGCTTCGGCTTGCAAAATCTCGCCAGCAACTTTATCAGCGGTCTCACCCTGCTATTTGAACACCAAATTAGAGTCGGAGACTTTATTGAGATTGACCATTTATTAGGAACAGTAGAAACTATTTCCATCCGCTCCACAATTATTAAAACAATTGATGGACTGTTTGTGATCATACCAAATATTAAGTTTGTCGAAACTAACATTATTAACTGGAGTTACAGAGACCCCAGATGCCGCCTCCACATCCCCGTCGGCGTTGCTTACGGATCTGACCCAGTAATAGTTACGGAAGCGCTGTTAATTGCAGCGCGGATGGAATCGAATGTTTTGTCCCATCCTTCTCCTAAAGTATGGTTTCACGGTTTTGGAGATAACGCTTTAAATTTTGAACTTTTAGTTTGGATTGACCAGCCACAAGAAAGCGATGCCATTAAAAGTGCAGTTAATTTTTTAATAGATTACGAATTGCGCCACCGAAATATCGAAATTCCTTTTCCGCAGCGGGATTTGTGGCTGCGAAACCCCCAAGAGTTAACTAAACTTTTTTACAATAACAAAGATGATAATTCCAATGGCAAAGTTTTTCCGCATAATGCCAAACATTCAGCCGAGATAAAATCTAATCCCCCCGTTCCTGAACATAAAAATCCAGGGCCTAAATCCCCTAATAATTGGACGCTGCGAGATTTGTTGCGGCGAGTAACTTATTTTGAACAGTGTACGGATTTAGAATTGCGACAGTTAATTGAATACGGCTACCGACAACTATTTCCAGCGGGACAGGTTGTATGTAAAGAAACTGACCCTGGCGATTCTTTTTATATTATTCTTTCGGGTACTGTAGAAGTTCTTTCTCAAAAAGCCGGTCAGTATATTGCTACGCTTCACGAGGGCGAGTTTTTTGGGGAAATATCTTTGCTGTTGGGAACTCCGAGAACGGCGACTGTTAAAACTAGCGAAGATGCAATTTTGTTTGTGGTGGAACGCCACGACTTGCAAAAACTTTTAAGAGAACAACCGAATTTAGCAGATCAAATTGCTCAAAAATTGTCCGAACGCCAGCAAGCTTTGAGAGATTTGGGATTGTTAGATGGCGACTCTCTGGGACAAACTCCTTTTCTTAAAATTCGCAAGCGAATTCAAGTTCTTTTTGGAATTTGAAAGAAGGAAGAGGGAAGAAGGAAGAAGGAAGAAGGAAGAGGGTAGAGGGTAGAGGGAAGAGGGTAGAGGGAAGAAAGAAGAGGGAAGAGGGAACAATCTGCTTTTTTAACTTTTAATTTTTAATTCATCCTGTGCTTCCCGCCGCAGTCTAGCGGCAATTCTAAACAGTTCTTGGCCGGTGTGCAAGTGGCGATCGTCATAATTGAGGGTAAATAAATGCAATTCTTCTATGCCGTCTCCGACTTGATTAATACAGTAGTAGAGATGGGCCGCAACTCCGGCTACATTAGAGGGATTGGGCATGGATGTAAGAAAGTTATGAGCTTTTTTGAGAAACTCGCGGCTGGTTTCGATATAAAGTTGAAACTTTTCTATCAGTTCGTCATCAAACGGATCTGCGGACAATTCGTCTATTTCTTTTTTAAGTGGCTTCAAGATGCTGTTGAGCATTCTATTGACTGGTTTGTATACTTTAATCAGCCACTGTTGCATTTGTTCGTCGGCGTCCCGTGCTGTTTGTTTTTGCTGGCGGCTGACGTTTGGTGCGGTTGGTGATTGCTGTTCGCTGGGGTCGGAAATTTGGCGATCGTAAGATTGTCTGTGTTGGGCATCTCCTAATATTTCATAGGCTGCATTGAGGCGGACAATCTCTTCGTGATCGGCTTTGGAGCTGTGGCTGTCTGGATGAAATATTTTGACTAAACGGCGGTATGCTTGTTTAATCTCGGCTTGTGTTGCGGTTGGGCTAATTTTTAGGGTTTTGTAGTGATTGGTAACGGAAGACACGCTGTTATTTCCTTGAAATCTGGATAATCTGCGAAAAAGTGCTTGACAAAAATATCATTATTTGCTAATTTATTAGGTATTTATATGATATAAATGTCAAAAAGTGTAAGTAAAAAACGTCTGTTTTCAAATTATCATAAATCTATTTTAGAAAAACATTGATGCTTTTGAAGTGGCAAGCCGATCGACATTGGGGACTCATATAGCGGTGCTCCCGCCAACAGTTAGCTCCTTCTTTTCTTTTCTCTTCCTTCGCCACAAGAGCGCTCAGCGCCCGCTTCGCTAACGCGCCGAAAGCAGTTCAAAAAAAGCGCCTTCAGAAATTCGGCATCATTCGCGATCGAGGCAGCTACAATCTATCGCAATTTTTCAAGGTAAAAACCAAAGCCAAGCAGGGCGTACAGTGTACGCCCTGCTCTGTGTTTCTGCCACTTGGGTCGGAGGCTGAGCTAGTTGAGGGCCATCGCCAGATTGAGTTCTGGATCTTGGAACAAGGGAGTGCTGAGATAGCGTTCACCGAAGCTAGGCTGAATCATCACAATCAATTTCCCTGCATTTTCGGGACGCTTGCCGACTTTCACCGCCGCACACAGTGCCGCACCGCTGGAAATACCTGACAAAAGTCCTTCTTCTCTGGCCAAGCGGCGGCCGTAAGCGATCGCCTCGTCATCCGTAACAACTATAATTTCGTCGATCGAATCCACATTCAGCACCGGCGGCACAAAACCAGCACCGATACCTTGAATTTTGTGAGGCCCTGGCTTTCCGCCCGACAGTATCTGACTGTTGGCCGGCTCAACGGCGATCGCCTTAAACTCGGGTTTCCGTGACTTAATCACCTCTGCAACACCCGTAATCGTACCGCCGGTACCGACTCCCGAAATCAGGAAATCCACCTCGCCGTCTGTATCTTCCCAAATTTCCTCAGCCGTTGTCGAACGGTGAACCTGCGGGTTCGCTGGATTCCGAAACTGCTGCAACATATACGCATTGGGAGTTTTGTCCACAATCTCTTGAGCGCGGCGGATGCAGCCGCTCATGCCCTCAATTCCCGGAGTCAGTTCTAGTTGGGCCCCGTAAGCTCGCAGCATCGATCGGCGTTCCGTGCTCATCGTATCCGGCATGGTCAAAATCAACTGGTAGCCCTTAGCCGCCGCCACCATTGCCAGAGCAATTCCGGTATTGCCAGAAGTCGGTTCCACTAAAACCGTTTTGCCTGGAGTAATCAGCCCTTCGGCCTCGGCTTGATTGACCATACTGACACCGATGCGGTCTTTCACCGATGATGCCGGATTCATGCCTTCGAGTTTTACGACAATCCGAGCCAAGCAGCCTTCAGCTTGGGGAATGCGGTTGAGTTGCACCAAGGGCGTCCGCCCTACCAATTCTGTAATGTCGCCAGCAATACGCATAATCTTTGTCAGTTTGTGGTTGAAAGTAAATGTTAATTCCTAGTTGGCAATATTAACTAGATGTAATACATGATATCGAGCTGCCGTCTGCCATTGCGCTTTTCGCAAAGATCCTGTAGCGTATATTTTTGCAAAACTGAGTTGGCAATCGATCGGGCTTCTTGCCAAACTTCCCAAATCACAGCACTTTCTACAGTTTGAGCAGGCGAGTCTTTTTCAGCTCGATCGAAATCTGAGCCTTCGAGACAGTTGATAATTTCTAGGAGTGTAATTTTCCAGGGTTCCCTAGCCAAAATATAACCTCCCTTAGCTCCTCGCTGGCTGCGAATCAGCCCGCAGCGTCTCATGGTAGCCAGCAACTGCTCTAGATATCGATCGGGAATATTTTGCTGAGCCGCTATCTGGCGAATTTGCAGAGGCTCGCCTTCATCGTAGCAATCGGCAAGCTCCAGCAAAGCTAAGATTGCGTATTCGCTTTTACAGGAGAGTTCTACCATAATTGCTTTAAATATCAGAATTATCAACTTTGAAGTCAGATGTTAAAAGTCTCCTCAATGTTGAGTTCCCAATTCTAACTCCTAACTTTACCTTTTATTATACCCCGGTTTTCCACTGAACTTAATCGACTTTCATGTCTCGATCGTTGGGACGCTCCGCACTCTCGCTTCTGTGAAACCCAGTGGCTCGTTTAGACTTCCTCTGCTTCCACGACTGTATTACCTCAATCAAGAAACCAGGTTTCTGCGTCTATGACCGCAATCTTGTTTAATTTTTAATAGATTCTCGGCGTCCAATTCGGCCTATCGACAAAAAAGCCCTGCAGCAGGCAGGGCTAAACTTAGCATCTAGAGTTGCCAGCAGAGAGGGTATGACCCGCCCTGCCTCCTCTAACCGGCTATTAGAACGTGAAAGTAGTTCTCAGAGTACCAATGATGATGTCATCATTACGGTCATCTTGATTAGGATTTGTCACCCAAATCACGCCCGGAGTAACAGAAATGTTGTCCGAGAGCTGAAACTTGTAGAACCCTTCAACGTGATACGAATCATCGTTGCGGAATCTCCGCAAATCGCTCGCAGCTTCAAGTTTATCCAAGTAAGGCTCACGACCTACCACGAACCCTAGCAAGTTGCCTTCTTTCCCTAAATCCGGCAAAGCCAAGGTGACAGCGTAGTTCCAGATTTTCGCATCGCCGATGCCGAGAATGCGGGCATTGGTTAAACCAGCCCAGCCGCCAAGGATAAACCTCGGGCTCAACCGCAACGAAGCCTGAGCACCGTAGGAGTTGCTGACCACTTTGCGAGCGCGGAAGCCCTCAAAGCCTTCGCTCAAACCGTTGAGAGAATTAGCCACGCCGGTACCAGTGAAACCGCCTAGACTGTCTGGCCCATTCCCTAAACCATTGTCAAACCCAAAGTTACCTCTGCTAAAGTAACCGTGGTTATAGTTGAAAGCAACTTGCAAGTTGCGTCCGGGGGTAAAAGTCAACTGCCCCATCGCTGTGTAGTCGCCGTTAAACAAGCCCGCGCCCTGGCTAGGATTGGCTGCATTTGATGCCAAGTAACCGAAGGACAGAGAAGTCGGGCCAAACACGCCACCCAACAGGCCCCTGCCACCGAAGGCGTAGTCAAAGCCGATACCTGCACCGCCACCTAAGCGATAAATCGGGTTCCGCTGTCCAAAGGTGCTCAATGCCCCGTTGCCGCCGTCAAAGTCTTCAAAGTAAGGGTTGACAGTCGGCATAATGTCGTCCCAGACGACAGCGTTGGCTGCAAGGGTAACGTTCAGTCGCGGACCGACGGGGAACTTGTACAGCAAGGTGTCGAGGGCAACAACGTTGTCGGTTCTGCCGACAACATTCCAAGTTTGAGTGCCTTCGCTGGTAGCCCCAAGGTTGAAGTTGCGACCGTTACCGACTTGAAGCCTGGTCAGGAGCAAGTCTCTGCCGGTGAAGCTCGTATTTAAATTCAGACGAACCCGTTGTTGGAAGACAGCTTCGTTGTTGTCGCTACCGAGGTTTCTGTTGTCTCTGCCAAAAACGCTAATGTCGCCACCAAAGTCGTCGCTGAGGGCGAAAATTGCTTCCCCAGTCAGCTTGGTAGTGGTGGAGAATTGGTTGGCTTCGAGTTCGGCTGTCCGAGATTCCAGAGCATCGACGCGACCGCGCAGGGTTGCCAGTTCCGCTGCAAATTCTTCTTGGAGCCGTTGAAGGGCTGCCAAGTCATCTCTCGTAGCAAAGTTGCCACTGCCTGCTTGAATTAACTCGCTAACCTTGTCTAAGCAAGCATTTAAACCGGCTGCAAATTCGTAGCGGGTCATCGCCCGGTTGCCACGGAAGGTGCCGTCGGGATACCCGGCAATACAGCCGTAGCGCTCGACTAGAGATTGCAGTGCTTGGAAAGCCCAGTCTGTGGGCCGCACGTCGGAAAGTTGGGATACTGAGGTAACTTGACCTTGAGTTTCGCCGCCGGCAGCACCTTCGCTGCTGTACTGGTTGAGCTGTTCTAATGTGGCGGCTGGGTTTTGATCTTGTGGTGCGGAAGTTTGG
The DNA here is from genome assembly GCF_036701825.1 of Microcoleus sp. MOSTC5. NCBI lineage: Bacteria > Bacillati > Cyanobacteriota > Cyanophyceae > Oscillatoriales > Microcoleaceae > Microcoleus > Microcoleus sp. MOSTC5. Next base: position 73,071 of record NZ_JAUBRK010000019.1, read on the forward strand.
GCTACAGATTCAGCCGGTTTGGGCAAATTTTGTTCTGCCGACTCTGCCACTGCCGGGGCTGGAGTTTCTAATTGAGCTGCACCGATTTGCTCTGGGAGAGCGGTAGCTGCCGGGGCTGGGGTTTCTAATTGAGCTGCACCGATTTGCTCTGGGAGAGCGGTAGCTGCCGGGGCTGGGGTTTCTAGTTGGACTGCCGGGGCAGAATTTTCTACTGGTTGAGCGACTTTTGGCTCAACTGCGGCTAAAGATTCACTTGTAGCTTGTGATGCCGCTGCTTGGGGATTTGCCACTGCAGGGGCTGTGTTGGCTCCGGCGATCGCACTTTCAGTTGCAGCCGTACCCGAATCTGCAATAGCTGCCTGGGTTTCGCTGCCCGCGGCGGCTTCGGAAATTTCTTCGACTGGCTCGGAGGCTGCGGTTGTTTCGGAAACAGCAGCTAAAGCATTGAGTTTCGCTTCGGAGGTTTCAGCGGTTTCAGCTTTTGCTGCAGCGGGGTTGAGCGCATCAGCAGCCTGCTGAGCGTCTGCTGCCATCGCGCTCGAAGAAACTACTAGGGTAGCTCCTAAGACTGCTGGGCTGATTAATAGGTAACTCCACAAAAATTTCGACATATTCACTCTCATCCTCACACCGATTACAGAGAAACTTTTCTAGTCTTCTATGTGGTCAGTTGTTGCTCAACTAGCATACTCTAAAAAAAGACCAAAATTTCACTTTTTCTTTTGATTCTTTCGGGTTGACCGAGTTTATAGATGTGACTGAGGGCTGCGGAGAGCCTGTTTTTTAACCTGTACTCAACCGCGTCAAAACCAGACCAGACTTGGGCTGTCGATTGATTTGACTGCTGACTCTTAATAGCGCCCGATCGCCTTATTTACTTTTTAGCACAGCACGACCGACTCGTCTAGGCTGATTCGACTTTAACATCCAAGTTGTGTCCGAGGACGCTAAAGACTTGGCGATGATCGAACAATTCTAACAAATCAGCGTTGATTTTGTTGTGAGCAGCTTCTTGGCGCAAAATTTTCATCGCTGCATCTGTGCGCAGAGCTCGCTTGTAGGGTCGATCGCCTGCTGTCAGGGCATCGTAAATATCGGCGATCGTCATCAATTGCGCTTGAATTGGAATTTCTGACTTGTTTAAACCTCGCGGATAGCCTGTGCCGTCGAGTTTTTCGTGATGTCCGTAGGCAATGTCGGGAACATTTTTTAAATCCTTTGTCCAAGGAATTTGCTTGAGAAACTCGTAAGTGTGAGTTACATGAGATTCTATGTCCGATCGTTCTGCCGGCGTCAGGTTGCCTCTCGACACCATCAATTGCAGAATCTCGTCTGGGCTCAGCAGGGGTTTCCTTGCGCCATCTATATCTCTGTAAGTTTGTAGAGAAATCTCTCGCAGTCGATCTAGGGGTTCTGCTGCCAAAATGTGAGGCTCGTTTGCCTCTAGCAGCACTTCCCAGTATTCTGCTAATCTGGTTTTCGCCTCTGCTAGCTTAGTGTCTAGCTGTTCGATTTCCTGGCATTGAGCGCACTCTGACTCCTGGCTCGGGTGTTTTCGGTAGGCTGAATGCTCCAGCAAGTATTTATATTTAGACTGGACGCATTCCATTTCCATAGTCCGCTGAGCTAAGCCAAAGCGGTGGCGAATTATTTCTAGCTGTGCGGGGTAGAGCTTTTTCTGCTTGGTCAAAACTGCTTCGGGCACTCCAATTTTGCCAAAATCGTGCAGCAGGGCGGCGTAGCGAAGTTCTTGAATTTGGCGGTTGTTAAAGTAAATAGAACGCAGTGCTCCGCTGCTGACGGTGTTTACTTCTTCTGAAAGGCGTACTGTGAGGGCTGCTACTCGTTCTGAATGGCCGTAGGTACAGGGGTCTCTGGCTTCTATGACTTGCACCGAGGCTTTGACGAAGCCCTCGAACAAATTTTCTATGCTGTCTTGGAGTTGGTTGCGCTCGATCGAGATTGCGGCTTGAGAAGCGAGCGATCGAACTATCCTTTCTTCCCACTCCGAATACTGCTGCGTCGATGCCCAGGCATTGTCTGCTGTCAGTACCGTATCTGCGTTTGTTTTGCGGTTGATCAGTTGCAGTACGCCTATTGTCTCGCCCTGTCGGTTTTGCATTGGCAGTACCATTACCGAGCAAGTGCGGTAATTAATATCTCTGTCAAAACTGGTATCTAGCTGGTAGGGTACGCCGAGGGGTAAGTCGTAGGCATCAGACAGGTTCAAACTTTGACCTGTAATTGCCACGTATCCCGCCAAGCTTTTGTCTGTCAGCGGTAGGGCAAACTCCTTAAACGACAGTCTGGGTTGAGAAGCGTTTTGGGCTACCTTGAACAGCAGCTTAGATGTTTCGTCGCTGTGATCTACTAAGTAAACGCTGCCAGCATCGCTGCAGGTAATTTCCCTACTTTTGGATAAAATTAAGTATAACAAGTCGCCCAAATCTTGGGCGCTCGACAGAGCGGCGCCAATATCTAAAAGCTTTTCTATCAGATCGGTTTTTTCTGCAGCAGACTCGTTCTTGAACTCTGGCTTTTCAAATACGATCATGGTCGGATGATGGGGAATAGCCTTTTATACATTGAACGTTTGGGCTCTCGACTTTTTCACACCCGATTTTAACCCCAAGTCGATTTTTTATTTGCGAGCTTTCCGCGATCGGGGACTGTGGCTAGATGTAGAGCTCTGGTTGGGCAAACGGGAACTCTTTTAATCTAGCGTAGAAATCTCTTGGGCTAGCGCAAAGTCTTTCTCAGTTAAGCCTCCGGCATCGTGGGTTGTCAAGTTAACTGTAACTTTGTTATAGGAGATTTCTATGTCGGGGTGATGTCCTGCGGCTTCTGACGGGGCGACCAACTTATTCACAAAGGCGATCGCTTCGATAAAATCTTTAAATAAACGAGTACAGCGCAGTTGCTTGCCTTCAACCGTCCAGCCTGACAATTGACTGGCGCGCTCTTGAATTTCAGTATTGTTAAGTAGGTCAGCCATAATTTTTTTTCTTTGGGATTAGCAATGGTATATTAACTGCCTACCTGTAGAAAACCTGACCAAAAACTATCCGCTCTCACCAATAGTGTGGAAGCTCAAGTTTTAATAACTCAAGATTTAACACTATTTGAGGTGAGAGCGGTCTAGCGGGTCTTCAGATTAGAACCTGACTGCCGGGAGAATCCCTAGCTCAGCCTGGTTCCCCGTGGAAGTCGTTTCCAGTTGGAGACGACGGCTGACTGCTAGTGAGCGGCCCCGGCGCACAGCCGGTAGTTTCCAATCTGATGACCCATGCGTTTACTACTTTCTATCATGGGCATCACCTCCAGGTTTAGCTAAATGGCTTTATATTTGAACGCACATCACCTAAATACAAGATTTAAGGTGATGATTTGTGCGCTAGCCATTGCCAGCGTTACCGAAAGAACTTGCGTTCTGAGTATCATTCCAGTAGTCACAATTATTAGAATAACACAAGGAATTAGAAGTGGGGGAGGCAAATTGACAATTTTGCAATATCGGGGGAAATTACTGCTGCTGCAAGGTCTTCGATCCATACAGCAATTGGACGAGCGAGATTTTGAGCGTTAACTGCAAATATTTGATTTAGATGTCGCTGTGGGGCGATCGGGTGTAAAATCGGTTTAAATGCGCGATCGGCTGCTGCTTAATTTCTTGCCAGATAGGAGTTTGCCAAATTTGGCGATGCCGTCGGGTGCAGCGAAAGTCCGCCAAAATTATGAAAAACAGAATTTGACTGTTGTTAAGTTAGCAAGCCGGCACAATCCGAATGCCACAGAGAACGTCAACGGTTAGGGTAATTAAGGCAATGTTATAGGATTCGACAGATTTGTCTGTTAAGAGTGGTTAGTTAGGCAGGTTTACTAAGCTTCCATAGCTGCACCCAGTTGTTAGTGTTAGCAGCGTTAAGCGTTATCACTTTTAGTTTTGGATGCTAGTAATAACTTGCTTACCTAGCAGTAATTGATCGCGACCGTTTGTCGTACCCATCATTGGCCGGAGCGCACCACCATCGCCGAACAGGGTCTTAAATGCGGTTATAGCTGCGTCCCTAGTTTTTCCACCGATTGGAAATTGAAAGCTTTTGTCAATCATTTTCATGGTTCTAGTTCCCCAAGGGGTGAGCTTTGCTATAGGAGCCGCTAGACCTTCGTATACACAGACTCGCCAAACCTTCTTGTGGTTGCCTTGAAAATCTACAATTGAAGTTCCTGTACCAGTCTTAGCATTTCTCCCTTTAATGTCTAATGCGTCAATTGATGCAGTAATACGAGTGTAAACACTGTTTCGGATGGGGAATTTAAAATAAGTTTTAACATCGTTGCCAATCTTCGGAACTAACACTTCAGCCGATGATTCTTTTGGCGTATAAGGTTTTGAGGGAGTCGCGAGTTTTTGATCCCTTTTAGCAGCTTCACGCTTTTCTGCAATTCGAGCGCAATTTTTAATGCTGCTGCTGTTCTTGGTGTACCAATTGTTTTTATCTCTATCTCGCTTTTATTTTTTATAGAATGGCGTAACAAGACTTTTCATAAAATAAAAAGCTCCTGCCAATCGGTAGGAGCTTTTTAAACATTAAGGGTAAAGCCTAAAAGGCTTTATCTTACCCTTTCAAAATGTTGGAATTTTTGATATTTCGCACTAATTACAGAGCGTTACCGCGAGGCAGAACTTCTTCAGGGAAGATGAAGTTTTCGTGGGGTTGGTCCGTAGGAGCCATCCAAGCACGAATGCCTTCGTTAAGCAGAATGTTCTTAGTGTAGAACGTTTCAAACTCAGGATCTTCAGCAGCGCGCAATTCTTGGGATACGAAGTCATAAGCGCGCAGGTTTAATGCTAAACCGACGATGCCAATGGAGCTCATCCACAAGCCTGTGACAGGTACGAACAGCATGAAGAAGTGCAACCAGCGCTTGTTGGAGAAGGCAATTCCGAAGATTTGCGACCAAAAGCGGTTAGCTGTAACCATTGAGTAGGTTTCTTCTGACTGAGTTGGGTTGAAGGCGCGGAAGGTGTTTGAGCCTTCGCCGTCTTCAAACAAGGTGTTTTCTACGGTGGCACCGTGGATGGCGCACAGCAGCGCGCCGCCCAAGATGCCTGCAACGCCCATCATGTGGAAGGGGTTGAGCGTCCAGTTGTGGAAGCCTTGCAGGAATAGTAGGAAGCGGAAAATTGCTGCGACGCCGAAACTGGGGGCGAAGAACCAGCCTGATTGACCCAAGGGGTAAAGCAGGAACACCGAAACAAACACGGCGATCGGGCCGGTGAATGCTAGGGCGTTGTAGGGACGGATGCCTACCAAACGGGAGATTTCGATCTGACGCAGGCAAAAGCCGATCAGTGCGAAAGCGCCGTGGAGGGCAATGAAGGTCCACAGCCCGCCGAGTTGGAACCAGCGGGTGAAGTCCCACTGTGCTTCGGGGCCCCACAGGAACAGCAGCGAGTGTCCGAGGCTGTTGGCTGGGGTGGAAACTGCTACGGTGAGGAAGTTGGCTCCTTCGAGGTAGGAGCTTGCCAAACCGTGGGTGTACCAGGATGTGACGAAGGTGGTGCCTGTTAACCAGCCACCGATGGCTAGGTAGGCGCAGGGGAATAGCAGGATGCCAGACCAGCCTACGAAGACGAAGCGATCGCGTTTGAGCCAGTCGTCGAGTACATCAAAGATGCCTCTTTCGGTCTGGGCGCGTCCGACTGCGATTGTCATTACGCAAATCTCCAAATGGATATAATTACAGCGGATCTTTCTCTAGTCATTAGTCTCCAACCGTTGCCTCTGCTTAGCAGAAAACAAGTTGGATTATGAACAGAGTTTACTTTTCTTTACCGTATTGACGATTATAGAGGTAATTCTTTACAAGAGCAAGTTTTTCTTAAAAAACTTTCGGCTCTTGACTTTTGACTTGTGCGAAGTCCCCGAAGCCCTCGAAGTCCCCGAAGTCCCCGAAGTCCTTGCCCTGCATTTGGGAACTTCTACTATATAGGAGTCTCTGCGCTTTGCGTCAGAAGCCCCGTGGCTTGGTAGATGTATCGCCCTCAACCTCTGATTTTTCTAAGAAACTGGGTTTCCGTGGGTAAGTCCTATATATATACTGAGGATAGAGCTCCAAACTTAGGTTTTTAAGACTATATGTTCAGCATTGACATCATTGTGAAAAATACGCCCGTCTCGCTGTCGGTGCAGCGGAAGTTGGAGGAGGACGCTGAGACTGTTTACCAGCAGGTACTGGCGGCGATTCGCAACTCCCAACCGCAAGTTTTGGAACTAACTTGCGAGAAAAATCCTGAGAAAAAGGTGGCTGTCGTCAGCAGCGAGATTTCTGGGGTGGTGGTTTCTCAGAAATCGGGGGCGTCATCTACAGGCAGATCTCCGGGTTTTGTCTCGATGTCGGCTGCAGAATGAGGGCTGGGGGTGTTGGTGCCGAGATGAGCCAGTCAGCCGTTGCTGTGCGGGATTTGGGTTTTTGCTGGCCGTCGGGCGATCGAGTGTTGCAAGGTTGCTCTCTGGATGTACCCAAGGGCGAGTTTTGGATGCTTTTGGGAACTAACGGCAGCGGCAAGTCTACGCTGTTGAGGCTGATGGCTGGGCTGCTGCACCCCCAGTCGGGGGAAATTGACTTGGGTGGGCGAGTGGGTTTTGTGTTCCAAAACCCGGATCACCAACTGGTGATGCCGACTGTAGGTGCGGATGTGGCTTTTGGTTTGGTGGAGGAAAAGCTTTCTAACGTTCAGGTGCGGGAGAGGGTGGCGGAGGCTTTGGAGGCTGTGAATTTGCTGGATTTGCAGCGGCGGCCGATTTATGCTTTGAGTGGGGGCCAGAAGCAGCGAATTGCTCTTGCTGGGGCGATCGCCCGTCACTGCGAAATTCTCCTGTTGGACGAACCGACAGCTTTGTTAGATCCTGATTCTCAGTTGGATTTAGTGGCGGCGGTGCAGCGGTTGGTGAAAAATCGCGGGATTACGGCTTTGTGGGTGACTCACCGTTTGGATGAGTTGAATTATTGTGATGGGGCTTTTTTGTTGGAAAAGGGCCAAGTGGTCGATCGGGGAGATCCGGCGCGTTTGAAGCAGCGGTTGATGCAAAGTCAAGATGTTTAGCCCTGAAGCAATTTAAGAATTAAGTCACTCGGCGATTGAAATCGCTGCATAGAGTGAAGCGAAGTCTGCCTCCGCAGACTAAGAAATAAATAGGGTATTTAACCAGATTTTGGCGGCACGGCAATTTAATCTCGCAATCCTCGATCGCGCAACCAAGCATCTGTCCAAATTCTATCGGCCTCTGACAGCGCTGGTATGACTTCCCAGTTGCGATAATTTATCTTGAGGTCGTAACTTGCTATGTCGTAAAATTGAGTGAATAATTCCTGCAAGTTTATGACAGGTTCAGTATCGCCCGATCGCAGCGGCAAAGGAAAGGCAGGCATCGGGTTTTGCAGGTTAAAAGCATACAAATCAGCTCTGGGACGGCGATTTCCCCGACATACCAAAACGCGATAGTGGCTTTCAACATCATTGCCGATAACTGGCATTTTTCGACCGCGCCGCAATAAATCTACTTCAATTAAATGAGTGCGACTACCTAAAATTTCTTCTCGCTTTTCTTCGTACATTTGTCGCCCTTTGCCAGTTCGCTTATTCGTAGGCGAGAGAATTTCAATAACTGTTATCAATTCTTTGGTTTCTCTTTCTCTAATTTCTAAATAGCTTTCCCGAACCGTGTAGGGCATGGGAATAATTACTGTTAATGGTTGTGTAGGCGGTGCTGCAACTGCTACGTTTGATGCTGTAGTTTCTGTTGCAGTTTGTGGTTGCATTACAGTTACGTCGGGAATGCCAATGACTGATAAATCATCGTCAGCAGTTTCGTAGATTCTCACTTCCAGCGACACTAAATACTTAGGACGCAGTTGGGGAGATAAAAACCTGAAAATTTCACTAATTAGCAAGTTATGCATCCCAGGCCAGAGTTCGGGATGCTCTAAATACGGGTCCATACCGGGAAAGGGAGATGGCATTGATTTGACTCCTTGACTCAAGTCTATTTATAGTTTAGCAATACTTTTATGACCCGAATGGCTTGGGAATAGCTTTTAGGGCATAGCTTCGTTTGTGACTGATGAGGCCTGAAGGGTCGATCGACCTTTTGCAATAATAGGTTCGATCGCACATCTTGCACTTATTGCCATATTCCGTCGGGCGTTTAAACCCCTGCCAGAATATGACAACAAATGCAAGATATCAGTTCGATCGCATTAACTTTCGATCGACAATTGCATCGGAATTGGAACGCTGTTTTCCTCTAAGACAGACAGCGCATTTACGAACACAATTGTATGCGGGACTGCCGGCATTAAGCGGCGCAGTGCATTTAGGTAAGATTCGGCATCGGGGCGGCGGGCGAAACGGGCGACTGTTAACCGCTGACAGTTGGGGAGGTGGCGAATTAGATGCCAAGGTTGAAGTCGATCGCGATATGTCGGTTGTTTTGGTATCATAGGAAAATCCTTCCCACTTTTGTGGGTGGTAAATGAAAGGCGATCGCTCTAGATTTCTCAGGTCCGAGGGCGATCGCTATATCTAACACTTTTATTAAAAGCTAAAGACGTAGCTTCTGTCAAGCATAAATGGGGTTAATACGGTTGCGAGTTCGAGAACTGGCTGAGGAGAAGAGTTGGACGCTGAAAGAAGTTTCGGAGAGAACGGGTATTCCGTACAGCACGGTCAAAAATTACGCGCAAGCTCCTAAGCTGGCAACGGTGGACTACACGGCTTTGCAGAAACTTGCTGAAGTCTTCGATGTGATGGTGGAAGATTTGGTTGAGGTTTTGGAACGGTAAACTGATTTTTCAGCGGGAAAATGGGGTTAATTCGGTTGCGAGTTCGAGAACTAGCGGAAGAGAAGGGTTGGACGTTGAAAGAAGTTTCTGAGCGATCGGGCATTCCTTACAGTACGGTTAGAAGCTATGCCCATTCTCCCAAGCTGGCAACGGTAGATTACACAGCTTTAAACAAAATAGCTCGCGTGTTTGATATTGCGATCGAAGATTTAGTTGAGATTTTGGAAGAGTAGGCTGATTTATCGTTGGGAATATGGGACGAATTAGGCTGCGAGTTCGGGAATTTGCTCAAGAGAAGGGTTGGAATCTGACAGAAGTATCCAAAAGAACAGGTATTCCCTATACCACGATCATTACCTATGCCAATTCTCCAGGCATGGCAACTGTTGACTACACAGCTTTGGACAAGATGGCCCGTGCGTTCGATATTGCGATCGAAGATTTAGTTGAGATTTTGGAACAGTAAACTGATCTGTCGATCGCGCGGGCTTTTTGCGCTTGTTGCAACAGTCCGTCGGGGGTTTAAACCCCCGCCTCAAAGCTAAAGTCGTCTAAAGACGACTGAAAAGGCGATCAATCTCCGCTTCAATCCTTTTTTTTAAATTTTTAATCAATTCTTTCTTGAAGCTTTTTTATTGTTTTAATCAATCATTTCTTCAGTCCACTTCAGTGGACTTTCGCTTTGAGGCAGGGATTTAAATCCCTGCCGGAATCTGGCAACAAATGCAAGATATCAGTCAACGTCGATGCCCTCCCAAAGTTCAGAAAGGGGTAGAGTTTGTCCGGTTACAGCTTGGCGCCAGGATGTGCGAAAGCTTTCTCCTGAAAAGTCTGTATCTGCTTCCGGCATGACTTGGTTTTCTAGAGAATGGGTTTGTTGAACGATCGTGGATAGTGTTTTTAGGAGTTCAAGCTGCTCTGCGAATGAAAGTGACTGAGCCAGATTGATGGCTTGTTGAAGTTGGGATGTCATGGTGTATCTTGATTCACTACTTTAAGTTTATCAAACTCCAAACGGGTGGTCAGAAACCGGATTTTTACGATAAAACTTCGTTACAGTCCGCAAATTCGGTAAAAACCCGGTTTCTTTGTCGGAGTGCGTCTAGGACTGACTAATATCATGTCCGGTCAATTACCGCGATAGAGAATGTTTGTATTGAGCACTCTGGAATTATATGATTTGTCGCTCTCGATCGACAGAAAATTGACGCAAAATTAGGTGCGATCGAACGCAAATTTTACTTGACTTTTGTGCGAACTTGACATATTATTAAATTATGGGAATCTGTGCGTCCATATAAACAAAAAAAAATAAAGCCCTCAGCGCTTTATCGCAACAACAAACCCGATTAGTAAGGTGCATCGCCGTCTAGAATCTAGAAATAAAAGTAACAATCTCGCTTCGATCGATCTAGCTGTAGCCGTAGGTTGGGTTGAGGAAGGAAACCCAACAGCCAAAAACCTTGTTATTGTTACGCAAGTTCGATGAAAAGCGTGGGCGCTCAGCGAAAGTGCAAACCCCAATAGAGATTGTGTCAAAATAATCTTAATGTGCACCCCCCTACTGACAAGCTATGATTCCCCCTGGTAAAATCCTCCGCAACCGATATCAAATAATCAAAGACTTGGGAGGCGGCGGCTTTGGCGACACCTACCTAGCTAAGGATTTAGACTTACCCGGAAAACCCCACTGTGTCGTCAAACACCTGAAACCGAAAGACAATCGTCCCGCTGCTTTGAAGTTAGCCCGACGTTTGTTCGATACCGAAGCACAAGTTTTGTACAAATTAGGCAATCAATCTCCGCAAATTCCGAGTCTGTTTGCTCACTTTGAAGAAAATGGCGAATTTTATCTGGTTCAGGAATTCATAGACGGACACGATTTAAATACGGAGATTGTTGCTGGCAAAAAGTTAAGCGAATCCTCCGTTGTTACCTTATTAAAAAATATCTTAGAAGTTTTAGCAATCGCCCACGAACACCAGCCAAATGCTGTGATTCACCGAGATATTAAACCAGCTAACTTAATGCGCCGCCGCCAAGATGGTAAAATAATGTTGATTGACTTTGGGGCAGTCAGGGAAATCAATCAATTAATTGTAAATGTTAATGGAGATATCACTACAACAATTGCTATAGGCACTCCCGGCTATGCGCCCAGCGAACAAGCTAAAGGTAAACCAAAATTGTGCAGCGATGTCTATGCTCTGGGGATGCTGGGAATTCAAGCTTTAACAGGAATTCCGCCGCATCAATTGCAGGAAGATCCGAGTACCGGGGAAGTAATTTGGCGGCATTTTGTGCCAAGAATAAATCCGAAATTTGCTAATCTTTTAGAAAAAATGGTGCGCGACCATTTCAGTCAGCGCTATCAGAATGCTGGGGAAGCTTTGCAAGCACTTTTATCTTTGTCGCCGCCTTCCCCACCGCCACCACCGCCGCCACCGCCACCCCCACCAATCATTTCAACTAATACGACAAGGCGAGGTTTTTTACAATTAGTGGGTTTGGCTGGGGGAGGGTTTGCATTAGCCTTGGTGGGTAAAAATTTGTTGAGCAACAAATCTTCTTCATCTTCACGTCCATCGCCACAACCATCGGCAAATGCTTTAAAAACTTTTAATTTTGAAACAGTAACAGTCAACTCAACTGGGCAAATTGCCAACCGCCGTAAAGGACAAGCACGGGTTTTCATAGAAAATATTGGTAATGGTATTAATTTAGATATGGTTGCAATTCCTGGAGGCAGTTTCCTGATGGGTTCTCCCAATACTGAAGCAGGACGATATGACCGTGAAGGGCCGCAGCGAACTGTGAAGATTGCTCCTTTTTTTATGGGTAAATATGAAGTTACTCAAGAACAATACCAAGCGGTGATGGGGAATAATCCTTCTTATTTCAAAGGTGCGAAACGTCCTGTAGAGAACGTTAGCTGGAATGAGGCTGTGGAATTTTGCCGGAAACTTTCTCAAAAAACAGGCAAGACTTATCACTTACCTTCGGAAGCTGAATGGGAATATGCTTGTCGCGCGGGAACTACAACACCTTTCTATTTTGGTGACACGATTACGCCGGATTTAGTTAATTATGACGGCAATAATCCCTACGGTGCTGCGCTCAAGGGACTTTATCGCGAACAAACAACGGATGTGGGGAGTTTTCCACCAAATCCGTTTGGTTTATATGATATGCACGGGAATGTTTGGGAATGGTGTAGTGATAAGTGGCATGACAATTATAGTGGCGCACCGACTGACGGAAGTTCCTGGGAAACTGGAACGGATAATAACCGGGTGCTGCGTGGCCTTTCCTGGGTCAACCATGCGGTCGATTGCCGTAGTGCCCTTCGTTACAGGAATTCGGCGGGCTATCGCGCCGGAGACATCGGTTTTCGCGTAGCTCTGGTTTCCGCGTAGTCTCCGGTTTTTCGTTCTCTGCTGTAGTCTCCCGCGAGGACTTTTCTCTACTCTTTTGCTCTTTTGCCCTTTTCCCTCTTTCCTCTTTACCCTTTTGCGCGCGTCAGCGTACTTAAATTTTTTTGGGGAAATGGGAGGTAATATTATCTTTGAAAACACGGCGGTTGAAACCGCGTCTACACAAACAAAACCCGCCTTCGCGGGTTAAGATGCAATCCCAATAACGTCGGAGGTTCAGAAACCGGGTTTTTTCGAGCAGATTCGTCGCAGCGCAAAGCCTCAGAAAAAAACCCGGTTTCTCTGCCGCAGTGCATGAGTTGCACTCGCATTAAAAAGAGGTAACTTGCGATTTGTCGTTTGGTGGGGGCGGGTTTTTGAGATTGTCTATCTGTGTCATAAATGGTTGGAAAAACCCGCCGCTAGAGGTCGATCGAGGATGTGCGAGATTTCAGATTTTACGGTTGATTCCCCTACTTCATCTCATATCCAAACAAATTCGGATCGACTTCTCCCAAATTCAAATCGGCCAAACCATACTCAGCCCAACGCCTTTCTACCATCGCCGCCACATCCGGATCGGACTCCAAAACTTCCCCCCATTCGTGATCGGTTTCCGGCGGCATCTTCGTAGTAGCATCAATCCCCATTCTGCCTCCCAAACCAATCTTTTCACTGGCAAAATCCAACGTATCAAAAGGCGTATTCGGCAGAATAAATACATCCCGAACCGGATCGACTTTAGAACTAATTGCCCACACTACTTGACGCGGGTCGCGAATGTTGATACTTTTATCGACAACAATCACAAACTTAGTGTAAGTAAACTGCGGTAAAGCACTCCAAAATGCTAAAGCAGCCCGGCGCGCTTGACCGGGATATGCTTTATCAATCGAGATAATTGCCGCTTTATAACTCAGCGCTTCCATCGGTAAGAAGAAATCGACAATTTCCGATACTTGCTGCCGCAAAATAGGGGTATAAATACGGTTAAGCGCGATCGCCATCATTGCTTCTTCTTTCGGCGGCCGCCCGCTAAATGTCGTCAGATAAATCGGGTCTTTCCGGTGCGTCATGCAGTGGAACCGCACCAACGGCGAATCTTCCACGCCGCCGTAATAACCCATGTGATCCCCGAAGGGCCCGTCGGGCAGAACTTCCCCCGGCGTAATTGTTCCTTCTAACACAATTTCCGAGTCGGCCGGTACTTCCAAATCTACGGTTTTGCACTTGGCCAATTGCACGCCGGAACCGCCGTAAAGTCCGGCAAATAACCATTCCGATAAATCTACAGGAATTGGGGTTGCTGCGGCGAGAATAATCAGGGGATCGACTCCAAGGGCGATCGCAATTTCCAACTTTTTACCAGCCTGCGCCGCTTTCCGCAAGTGCCGCGCCCCCCCCCGCACCGATAACCAGTGTACAGTCATCGTGTTTTTTGACTGCAACTGCAACCGATAAACCCCCACATTCGGCGTACCCGTTTCGCAATCTTTGGTAATTACCAAACCCAGGGTGATAATTTTGCCCGCATCTCCCGAATAAGGGCGAATCATCGGAATTTTGTTCAAATCCAGCCCTTCTCCCTCAATTACCACTTGCTGGCAAGCTGGGAAAAAGTCGCGGCCGGGTTTGGCTTTCACTACGTCGAACAGCACTTTGCCAAATTCTATTGCTTGGGAAATCTTTTTCGGCGGTTTTGGCTGTTGCAGCATTCCCAGTTTTTTGCCGAGCTCTTCTAGTTCGATCGGCTTTTCCATGTTCATCGCCCAGCAAACGCGCTGTTCCGTGCCCAAGAGGTTAATCGCTACGGGGAAATCTGCCCCTTTGACGTTTTCAAACAGCAATCCAGGGCCGCCTTTTTGCAGCATTTGGTTGGAAATTTCGGCAATTTCGAGGTCGGAATCGACTAAGGCGCTAATCCGGCGCAGTTGTCCCCGTTCTTCGAGCAGTTTTAGGAATCCCCGCAAGTCTCTTGCCATTGTTGTTAAAGAAATGTTAAGTGTCCCTACTATTATGCGGCGATCGGGGGATGGAGTGCGGGGTGGGGGCGATCGGGCGATCGCTAAATAAATTTCTATTGTTATCGTTACTCTATGACTTGGTATTTTTTTGATTCATAAAAAATTGAATTTAGCTAATTTTTATTAGCAAGACTCTTAACCATAATTTAAACAAACCTTATTCTATTATTATTTAATCTACTATTAACCAAAATTTAAAACAAGCTTATTCTAAGCTATCCCTTTCTTGGCGGGTTTCAGTCTATCCTATGGAGGAGATTTGCAAAGCCTGCTATTAATATTGAGGACAAGGAGTTATGGTTTTCTTCACTAAAGGCTGGCGACGTGCCTTTATAGTTACGCTAGCGGTAGCAGCATTTTCGCTCTCGTTGATTACTTCCGCTGTAGCTGCTGTCACACTAAACGGTTCGGGAGCAACTTTCCCTAAACCCCTTTACGATCGCTATTTCTCTCAGATGAGAAGTGCAAATCAAATTACTGTAAACTACGAAGGAACCGGCAGCGGTGCTGGCATCAAAGCATTAATTTCAGGCACTGTTGATTTCGCAGGCAGCGACGCGCTGATGACGGCGGCGCAAATAGCCGAAGTAAAGCGCGGCGTCATGGCGATTCCGACTGCTGGCGGTGCTGTTGCAGTTGTTTATAACTTGCCCGGAGTGAACAATCTGAGGCTAAATAACGATGCGATGAAAGGCATCTTTGAAGGGAAGATTACTCGCTGGAACGATGCTAAAATAGCGGGAATTTCTGGACAAGCTAAAAACTTGCCAAATACTGCGATTCGAGTAGCTGTACGCGCAGACAGCAGCGGTACAACCTTTATTTTTGCTAACCACTTGCAGGCAACTGGTAGCAGCATCAAAGCTGCCGCTCAGCCGAGTTGGCCAGGAAGCCCTGTCAGCGGTCAAGGAAACCCCGGCGTAGCTGCTTTGGTGAAGAATACAGCGGGTGCGATCGGCTACGTTCAAGATACTTATGCTCGGCAAAACAATCTCCAAACAGCATTTATTCAAAATAAAGCTGGCCGGTTTGTAGATCCTAGCTTGGCTGAAGCAGAGAAAGCTTTAGCAGGGGAAACATTCCCGGCAGATTTCCGCTTAGTAGAAGGCAATCCTAACGACGGTTATCCGATTGTTGGTTTGACTTGGCTGTTAATCTACAAACAGTATCCTGCTGCGAAAGCAGAGGCTATTAAAAAGATGGTTAATTGGGTGATGACTACAGGTCAAGGTATCAACAAACAGCTAGAGTATACTCAAATTCCTTCAGCTACAGCTCAAAAGGTGGTTCAAACAGTTAATCAGACTGTGGTTGCCAGAGGTTAATTTGGGCGATCGCACAGGGTTATGAGTTGACGAGTTAAATGTAGGACTCAAAACTCATAAATGATCGGGTTAATGTGCGCTAAATTTACTGTGTAAGGTGCGCTGTGCGCACCCTACAAACCAGGTGCGCAGCGCGCACCCAGCCCATGAAATTACTCGTCTTGCAAGCAAATATTTCACTTTTTACGCAATAATTCCGGTATGACCAATCTTTCAAAAAAAACGAAAAAACAGACTCGGCAACCGGCAGAAATAAACACAGAAGTAGATTTGACAGATACTACTGGTGAAGGTTTATGGATGGAGTCAGGATTTACACTATTTGTATGGGGTTTTGCCTTAGCGACAGCGGGTACGCTGTTTTGGATGAGTGCGGTAATTTTTAAAGATGCTTGGCCAGCTATTAGCAATTTTGGACTCTCATTCTTGTGGAATCCCAAGTGGGATATCGGCGAGTTGCAGTTTGGGGCTTTGCCGTTTATTTACGGTACTGTAATTAGTTCTGCGATCGGCATAATCATCGCACTTCCTTTAGGGCTGTCAGTAGCTATAGTTACTAGCGAGAACTTCTTACCCGTTTGGGTGCGATCGCCCTTGGGATTCATGGTTGAATTAATCTCGGCTATTCCCAGCGTGATAGTTGGCCTGTGGGGAATCTTTGTTTTGATTCCCTTCTTGTTGCCATTGCAGCAGTCATTGTTTGATAATTTCAGTTGGTTTCCCCTGTTCAGCAGCGAACCTTTAGGCCCCGGAATGCTGCCCGCTGGAATACTGTTATCAATTATGATTTTGCCAACAGTAGCCGCCATCAGCCGCGATGTATTGATGTCAGTTCCAGTAGATTTGCGAAGTGCTTCGATGTCCCTCGGCGCCACCCGCTGGGAAACGATATTCAAGCTGTTATTGCCAGCAGCTAGTTCGGGGATTATTGGCGCTACAATCTTGGCCTTGGGACGCGCTTTAGGCGAAACAATGGCCGTCACAATGGTGATTGGAAACTCGATTCAAATTAACAAATCCCTGCTCGCTCCCAGCTACTCAATTCCTGCTGTTTTGGCGAGTCAATTTCGGGAAGCTCTCGAACCGCTGCACATCGGCGCTTTGATGTATTTAGCCCTAATTTTATTTGCGATCACTTTGTTGGTAAATGCGATCGCAGTATTGTTAGTTCAGCTAATCGGCGTCAAGAAAGCTAAAAATTAACACGATCGAAAGCATTTTGGTTACAAGCCCCCGGATTTATCCGCTGGATTAATCTAAAATCTAAAATCCCATGACTCAAGTAAAAAAATCAAACAGTATTCTGGATGCAGAAATCAACAATCCCCTGTCGTTAAGCCGAAAATTTTTCAGCCGGGGGATGACAGTTATCGCTTTCGCTCTGACAGCTCTGGCCCTGCTCCCTTTGTTTGCTATCTTATACAAAATCCTGGGAGAAGGACTCACACATTTGAGCTGGGAAGTGGTAGTGTCTCTACCAGCACCCGTTGGAGTTGAAGACCAGCCCAACGGCTTTGCAAATGCGATTATTGGGACAGCTTTAATGGTAGGAATTGCTACGTTATTTAGTGTTCCTATCGGCGTAATGACGGGAATATTTCTGTCTGAGTTTGGTAGAGACAACAAAGCGCTGGCCAATAGCATCCGCTTTATCACCGTCATTCTCAGCAGCGTTCCCTCGATCGTAGTTGGCGTCTTTTCCTACGCCCTAATTGTCGTTACCACCAAAGCATTTTCAGCATTAGCAGGCGGTTTTGCCCTCGGCATCATCATGCTTCCAGTTGTTGCTCTGACAACAGAACAAGCATTAAAATTAGTGCCTACTTCTTACCGCCTCGCTTCTGCTGCTTTGGGAGGCGGACGCTTTCAAACGATGTTTCGCACCATCGTACCCTCAGCACTTCCAACTATTACCACAGGTATTTTACTCGCTGCTTCCCGGGCCGCCGGCGAAACAGCACCGCTGATTGTAACGGCGTTGTCGAGTCAATTTTGGCCTCCTTTAGTTGATAAATTGGGCGAGATAATGCAGTCCCCCATAGGTGCAGAAACTATCTCAAAACTCAAAGAAATTCCCGAGACACTGCTGACTCCGACTCCTTCTATGTCAGTATTAATATATAGCTACGCCAGCTCTCCCTACAAAGAGCAGAACGAATTGGCGTGGACTGCTGCCTCTGTGCTTTTGGGCATGGTTTTGATTGCTAGCGTCGCATCCCGTACAGTAACTCGGAAACGCTTGCAAAACCGATAAATCAATAAATCAAGTCCATCTCTCAGTCAAATATTAACAATATAACCAGGCGAATAATGAAACCTAAAGCAAACTTTAAATCCGAAAACTCTACAGAGAAAATCCTAGAAAATGCCACCCCGGAAATTGACCCCAATGCAATGCCGGCACTGCGGGTTCAGGACTTGAGTTTTTATTACGGAACTCACAAAGTCTTAGAAAATTTATCGATGAATATCCCTCACCCGCAAATTACGGCGATTATTGGCCCTTCAGGTTGCGGCAAATCTACCTTTCTCAAAGCTCTCAACCGGATTGGTGAATTGGAGGGAAAAGTTAAAATTAAAGGAAGAGTAGAGTTTTTTGGACAGGATATTTACAGCCCGAAAGTAAACATTAATAGTTTGCGTCGCCAAATTGGGATGGTGTTTCAAAGACCGAATCCTTTTCCGCTGAGCATCTACGATAATATTGCTTACGGCGTGAGGATTTTTGGTCGCAAAAGCAAAGCAGAATTAGATGAAATTGTGGAATCTGCACTTAAAAGTGCGGCGCTTTGGAATGAAGTCAAAGACGATTTGAAGAAATCGGCTCAGGGGATTTCGGGGGGACAGCAGCAGCGACTTTGTATTGCTCGCGCTTTGGCTGTGCAGCCAAAAATTTTGCTGATGGATGAACCTTGTTCTGCTCTAGATCCGATTTCAACGATGAAGATTGAGGAGTTATTTCAGACTCTGCGCCAGCAGTTAACTGTTGTGATTGTGACGCACAATATGCAGCAGGCTGCTCGCGTTTCTGATTACACGGCATTTTTTAATACTGATGAAAGTCGCATCGGTCGCCTGGTTGAATTTGGCCCAACAAGTAAGATTTTTACTTCTGCGGGCAATTCGAGTACGAGAGATTATATTCAAGGCCGTTTTGGTTAATACCAAAGTTCTTTTTTAGGTTTGTAGTGGGGGGGGGGGGGGGGGGGGGGGGGGGGGGGGG
>NZ_JAUBRK010000019.1:91915-117222 GCF_036701825.1 Microcoleus sp. MOSTC5
TTTGTAGTTGCGCTTCAGCGCCGGCCGGCGCTAAAGCGCAACTACAAACCTGTTTCAACGTGACAAAAGCTTTAGTCCTGCTAATATCAGTATGGCACTGAACAGAAAACCGCTATAGTTATGTCTTCACCACTGCTGAAGCGAGAGTTAGGTGTTTTCGGCGCAACTCTCATGGGCCTGGGCTCAATCCTCGGTACCGGAGTATTTGTGAGTATCGGCATTGCGACGGAAGTTGCCGGGCCGGGAGTGATTTTGGCTGTCGGTATTGCGGCTTTAGTGGCTGTTTGCAATGGCCTTAGCAGCGCTCAATTAGCGGCAAATCATCCTGTTAGCGGCGGTACTTATGAATATGGCTACAAATATCTCAATCCTTGGCTGGGTTTCACTGCCGGCTGGATGTTTCTGGTGGCGAAAACGGCTTCTGCGGCTACTGCTGCTTTAGGTTTTGCGGGGTATTTTTTAAATGCAGTTGGTGTCGCCGATCGCACTTACCTGATCCTAACAGCTTTAGTCGCCGTCGCCGCCATCACTTTAATTGTATTGACGGGAATTAGGCGATCGAATATCGCCAATACTGCCATACTCTCAGTTACACTTTTATCCTTAGCGGTGTTTGTTGCTGTCGGTTTGCCAGAGGTAAGGTGGGAGATGGTCTCCGTACAGAATGATAGCTCGATCGGCTCCATCTTCCAGGCTACCGCCCTGATGTTTGTTGCTTATAGCGGTTACGCCCGCATCACCACAATGAGCGAGGAAGTGCGGGAACCGAGGGAAACCATTCCCAAAGCCATAATTTTCACTTTGGTGCTGACAATGCTGCTTTACGTGGGGGTAGCAGTAGTTGTCGCGGGCGCGAGGGGAGCCGATAAATTGTCTTTACAAATAGGCGGTACGGCTGCACCCTTGGAAGTCATCGCCCGCAGTTTCCCAATTCCAGGAGTTTCTCAACTGCTAGCCGTCGGCGCAATTACCGCTATGTTGGGAGTCTTGCTGAACTTAATTTTAGGGCTGTCGCGCATCTGGCTGGCAATGGGGCGGCGCTTGGATATGCCGAGAGTCTTGGCGCGGCTGAATCCTTCGGGGACAACTCCCTACGTGGCTGTGGTGGTTGTCGAAGTTACGATCGCACTTTTAATCCTCGTCGGCGATGTCAAAACCACTTGGTCGTTCAGTGCTTTTAGCGTTTTGATATATTACGCTATCACCAACCTCGCCGCGCTGCAACTTTCCCCCGCCGAAAGGCTTTATCCGCAGTGGGTGGCTTGGGTGGGTTTGGGGAATTGTCTGTTTCTGGCTTTTTGGGTGGAGAGGCAAATTTGGCTGACAGGATTGGCATTAATTGCCGCCGGTTTAATTTGGCGGGCGATCGTCCGACTCCCGGCGAGAAACTAGAATTGTGATAAATTGAAACAGCATCCCGCATTGTAGAGGGCCATGCCCGATCGAACTCCCGAGCTTGCGACTCAAGAATCTCCCGCATTCAGCGCCATCAGTCGCTATATCGCTCAAACACTAATTACCATTCAGGAACAGCATCCCGAATGGATAGCTGAAAAATACAGGAAAACCCCCTGGGCTAAACCTGATTTTCAGTCGGTTTTGATTGGAAAATTGACAAAAAGTTTTAGAGTAGCCAGCGATACAGATTCCCTGCTGCTGACTGCGAAAAAATACTTACAAATTCTGCTGGTTCCAGAATTCGTTAATTCACCTCAATTCAGCAAATTATCTGCCAAAATTCAGCAGCTAGCCCAATCTCAAACAGCACCAGCTAAATCACAAAACTCAGTTTTGTTAGAACCTCCAACTCCAACAGCCAATCAACCAGCCCCCTCTCCTGTCGGCATTGCTATCTTGCTGTTAGATGTCGAAAACTTGCAACTCACCATCGAAACCGAAAAATTCCTAGAGGGAATTTGCCACTATCCCATCCAAATCAAAGTTGCCTTTGCCAACTGGCGCAGCATGGGCAAGAAAGATGCCGAATTTCACCAGCGCGGCTATCAACTAATTCACGTCCCCCCCGGCAAAGACAGCGCCGACTTAAAAATGGCTACAGTCGGCGCATCGATTTTCGTACATTATCCCACAGCCAAAGAGATTTTTGTCTGTTCGTCCGATCGAGCTCTCACTCACCTCAGCAATACACTGCAAGCCCACGGACTAACAGTATTTCAAGTCCGCAAACAAATAGATAAAATTATAGTTTTAAACAGCAAAACCGGACAAGTGGAAACCCATTCCCTCGTAACTATACCGGAAATTACACCCCTAGAACAATTAGTTATCCAGCTAAAAGAATTAATCAAAAAAGAGCAAAAACGTACCTCAACTCAGTGGATAAAACTTTCTACTGTTTCAGCTTTATTTAGGGAAAATTACGGCTTAGTCCTAAATCAAGTTGTTGCCCATCATTCGCTCGGTACTAAAACCCGGGATATCTTTCTTAAATATCCCACCGATTTTGTCCTCCACAAACCCTCAGAAACTTCTCAAACTTATGTGACTCTTTTTGAAGTAAGATTATCGCCCCCACCGCCAATACTTAGCCAAGAAATTCAGAATAATTACCAGGCAGCACCTGCAAGTTTGACAGATATTAATTCTCTGGAAGACTTGGAAAGAGCGCTTGTCAAAATAGTTGGCGACTTAACCGACAACTCTCCTAAAAATTATGTATTTCTCTCTAATGTAGGCAGCGAATTTCACAGACAATACGGCAAACAAATTACCCAAATAATTAAAGATTTTAATCTCGGTAGAAAGTTTACTAAATTTTTGCAATCCTGCGCTTCTCTCCAGCTAAAAAAAGGTGAAAAAGGCTGGCAAGTTTCCCTCAATTAATTAAAACTTAAAATATATAAGCATCCCCATTACTAGCAACTTGAGCTATCATACAAACTGGACGTAAAGAAATGTAAAGGGATATGCACGACAAAGTTGTGGTTGTGGTGGGTGCGACTGGCGGCATCGGTTCAGCGGTAGCCCGCAAACTCGCTGATGCGGGTGCGAGGCTAGTGCTCGCCGCCAGAGACAGCAGTAAATTAGACGCTTTAGCTAGCGAACTTTCAGCAACAGAGGTACTGTGCGTACCCACAGATATCACCGATTTGCCGCAAGTCGAGACGCTGATGCACAAAGCTGCGGGGCATTTCGGACAAATTGATGCCCTCGTAAACGCCGCCGGTGCCGGAATTCTCAAGCAGTGGAACAAGTTAGAACCCGCTGATTTAGATGCAATGCTTGACTTGAACTTGAAAGGCAGTTTTTACACGTCTCAAGCAGCGGCGAATGTGATGAAAGAGCGCAAATCCGGCCACATTTGCAATGTCATCGGGATTTTGGGCAAGCATTCAATGGCGATGGGAACGGCTTATTGCGCTTCAAAGTTTGGGGTAGTTGGTTTCAGCAAGTGCATGGCAGATGAGCTGCGACGCTACGGCATTAAGTTTACGCTATTCTATTTTGGCGGGGTGGATTCTCCGTTTTGGGATAATGTGAGTTTGAAGGTAGACAGGTCAAAAATGCTGAGTACCCAAACTGCTGCAAATGCGATTATGTTTGCTCTTTCGGCTGACCCGCAAGCTGTGCCGATGGAGATTAATATTCAGCCGGAAAGTCATTTGTTCTTTTAGCGATTGAGGAGTGATTTGAAGGCATTCGGGATTCGGCAGCGGAAGCTGAAAGCCAGAAAAATTATGACATCTTTAAGTTTGAGAACTTGCCCGTAACCTCTATATCTAGGGTGCTTATGGGTACACCTGACCGCTTGAGGCAGACCTCGCAGCCGAATCCAAGTTATCGCAGACACCGGGTTTCTTTTAATTGCCGACCTATTTCTGCCTTCAGGGGGATTTAGGATATTAAATTTTAACGTTATTATTAAGCGCGCGCACTAAAAATACATGAAAAATATCCTTTCCTCAGTTCCTCCCTTGCAGTTTCCAACTGAAAATCAGTCGATTATCCATTTTTCACTTTCCATTTTCAATTATTGATTATGGAGTTCGATCGCATTCACTTTTACGTTGAAAATGCTAAAATATCCCGCGACTGGTTTGTCAGCCGCTTAGGCTTTCAATCAACAGCAGGTTATGCCAACAGCCACACTCAAACTGAAGTTGTCACCAGCGGCAATGTATGTTTTGTTTTATCTTCGCCCCTAACTTCCGCTAGTCCCGCTGCTAGTTGGTTGAAGTTTCATCCTCCCGGGATTGGCGATGTGGGTTTTCGGGTAAAAAATATCGAATTAGCGGTAGCTAGAGCGGCTGCCGAAGGCGCTAAAATCCTCGAACCGATTCAAGAAGACCTAAACGAAGGAGGCTATTTTAAGCGCGCAAAAATCGCTGGCTGGGGAGATTTAAGCCACACGCTCGTTGAGCGAATTGGTGGCCATTCACTGCTATCGGGTTTGGGTAAGCTGCCGCTGTTTACCTTGATTGACCACGTAGTGTTAAATGTTGAATCTGGCGATTTGTCAAGTGCTGTTAGTTGGTATCAAAAAATATTAGGTTTTCAACCCCAGCAAAATTTTGACATTCAGACTCAGAAATCGGCTTTGCGGAGCCAAGTTATGGTGCACGCTGAAGGTGGGGTGCAATTCCCGATTAATGAACCGGCATCAACTAATTCTCAAATTCAAGAGTTTTTGAGTGCAAATCGGGGGCCGGGAATTCAGCACATGGCTTTGCAAACTGATAATATTGTGGGGGTTGTTGCCGATTTGCGATCGCGCGGTTTGCCTTTTCTGCCTGTTCCTCCAACATACTACTCCGAATTGCAGCAGCGGCAAAACTATTTGCCCGCAGATTGGCAATTAATTGCAGCTTCTGAAGTTTTGGCAGATTGGCAAGAAGATACTCCCGCAGCGATGCTGCTGCAAATCTTTACCCAGCCAATTTTTGCAGAACCGACTTTCTTTTTCGAGGTGATTGAGCGCCGAGTTACTTTAGTTAACGGCAAACAAGTGCAAGCGGGAGGTTTTGGGGCAGGGAATTTTAGAGCTTTGTTTGAGGCAATTGAACGGGAACAAATGAAGAGGGGGAGTTTGATAAATGATTGATAAAATTTCCACTTTTTACGTCAGGCGGGCGTGTTAATCAGCACTGCGATATCCCTCCAACCGTAGGCAATTTCTTTGACTGCAATTCCTGCTCTGCTTGTCTGTTTTTCCTCCACTTTTTCACCTCCTAAAAATTCATAAAACCTGCAAGCTGAATTGTCTGCCAGTACCCAAACCAGCATCGAATTCAAAGTTAATTCTGCCAATTTTGTTGCAACTGTTCTCACAAGTTGCTGTCCGATTCCTTGACGCTGATATTCCTCCAAAATATAGATGGCAAATAATTCTCCTTGATAAACATATTTGCCCGTTCGTTCGCGACCACCCGCAGCAAAACCCACAATTTTTCCCTCGTCATTCTCAGCTACACACACAAAATCTTCACTTTTTTCTGCCTTGACGAGGATTTCTTGCCAACGGCTTTCTCCTTTTTCATAGGATAGCTGTGCGAGGTAATCTGCTGGTACAATTTCCCGGTAAGCTGTCCGCCAAGTATCTAGATTAACCCGTGCGATTGCAGGTGCGTCAGCGATTTTAGCTTCTCTCACAATCATCAGAAAATACTCCTTTCCCGCCCTGAAATTCTCTTTTCAAGTCTAGGCAAACTATACGATCGCGCCCTTCTAGTTTAGCTCGATAAAGCGCTCGATCGGCCTGTCCAATTAACCCCTCAATTGATAAACTAGCAGAAGGCACAGCACTAGCGATCCCGATACTGAGAGTTATAAATTTACTTACCTTGGAAGCAGCGTGAAAAATTGCCGCAGCTTTCAAATCGCTGCGAATTGATTCAGCTACCCGTATTGCTCCTTTCACATCAGTTCGCGACAAAATTACCGCAAATTCTTCGCCGCCGTAGCGGGCTGCTAAATCTCCCGCCCCCTGAGCGTTGCTAGCTAAAATCTGCGCCACTTGTTTTAAACATTCGTCGCCTCCTTGATGCCCGTAACGATCGTTGTAAAGTTTGAAAAAATCGATATCGCACAAAATCAAAGACAGCGACTCTTTTTCTCGCTCCATGCACTGCCATTCTAACTCCAATTTTTGGTCAAAACAGCGACGGTTGGGAATTTGAGTCAATCCGTCCATCGAAGCGAGGCGCTGCAATTCCATGTTAGCTGCTTCTAATTTTAATTTGGCTTGTTCTAAAGCTAAATTTTGCCGAGCTAATTCTTCACTTTGCCGTTTTTCTTGTTCGTACAAAAATCGGATGGAAGCTTCAGCTTTTTGCAATTCTTGCTCCGCAAATTTGCGCTTAACAAACTCGCCTAATTGAGAACCTAAACCACCTATTATCTGAAGTAACTCTTGATCCGGTGGCAGTTCTTCCCGACAAAAAAAAGTCATTACTCCTACAACATGGCCCCTAGCGTGAATGGGAAAACCGAATCCCGATCGCAGTCCCGCTTCCTCCGCCAAGCGCGATCGCACGAAATAGCGATCGCCCGCAATATCAGTAATCCACTGCGGAGAACCGCTCCTGGAAACCGCTCCCGGCAAACCCTCACCCGAAGCCAAAGTAATCTGCGGGTCGTTTTCGGCAAACTCGCTAACTTCTTCCGCTGCCTGCCAAACTGCCACCCGCCGCCAACAAGGAGTTTCCTCGATCGGACTGCAAAGTGGCAGACACCAAAGCGACTGTTTTTCGGATTTTATTGTCGCACCAAATCTAGTTTCTTTCTCCCCCTCTGCGGGCGTCCACAGTTCGCCAAGATCCCACCCAAAACTTTGGCAAATACCTTGCAAAATTCTCGGAGTTGCGCTATCTAGAGAACTTGATTCTGACAGGATATGAGTAACAGCATACTGTGCTTCTTGACAATTTTTTATGCGCTCTTGCTTGGTAATGTCTTTGCCGATATAAACAAAATCTTGTAGAACCTCGCTATCTGGATACTTGCTTCCTATGCTTGTATTGAAAGTAGAGCATGAAAACGCGACAATCAGCTTTAAACCTATTTTCGTTTGGCAAGCTACTTTTACTTGAGGCCAATATTCGCTTTTAAGTGCAGGAGGTAGCTGGCTGATTTTGCGCAACAATTCTTCGTCCGTCGTAATCATGGATATCGATTTGCCGATAAATTCCGCTTCTGTATATCCAAATAATTGCTGTGCAGCTTGATTCACTTTTTTGATTTTTCCCGATGGTGCTGTTACTAACAAAACATCGCCTAGGGAATTAATAATTTTGTCAATATAATCTCCAGTCGCAGCTAAGTAATCGACTTTAATACTGTTTTCGTTGGCAGCCTGAACCATGCTTTGCTGAGCTACAATGCTATCTGTCACATCTTCGCATAAAATAATCAATCTGTCAGCATTGGCTTCTCCCTTATAGCCAAAGATGTACAAATTTAGATACAAATAAGATCCATCTTTGAGAACTCTGGTAATTGATTTTAACTGAAAGTCTTGCTCTCGTTCTTCAATAATGCCTTCAAGGATTCCTTCAATTCCAATCAGTTCAGGAAAGCTATCGCGCACGTCTCTTCCTTCGGCTACTTCCTCATGAATATAGCTAAAATCTTGCACTTTCAAAGATATTTCTTTAATCTTAAGTTCCCGATCCACTGCGATGTATTCCATCCTGCGTAAGGATAACAGCTTATAAAGAAGAATATTAATATTTCTCAGGCTGCTCTCTAGAGTTAATGTTGGAAGTATTTCGTTATTGTAGAGCATCACTATCCAAGGTTAGCAGGTAAAGTTAGTTGTTTTTTGGCTGCTATTTCTCATGGGAATTTTCATCCTGGCGGATGCCACCACCTGCTACCGCTGGCTAATTTATGGAAACAGTGCACTTTGGATTCTCCCAACAGTTTTTTGCTTATTTTTAAAATGGGCAAAATATTAATTTTACCAACTTTATTTTTGAGAAAGCGCAGTCAAAATCAGTCTCACTTGAGGTTGAGATTTATGAACAATACGTAGCGGTTTGCACTATTTGTGCCGCACATCTTAATTTTAAATTGCCCGATATGGGTTACAACCGCTAAAGTTGAGGAGAGGCACAGTTTAATTCAAATGTTTCCTTTAATTAGCACCATTCCTATAGACCTCACCTCCCCTGAGTATTTGTGTCAGTTTTTGTAAAGAAACTGTTACCTTTAAGTGATATTATAATATCGAACAATTTGTATAAAAGCTTAAAAATATTCTGCTAAATGCTGAGACTTATTACCGACTTTGATGGCCCGATCATGGACGTGTCCGATCGCTACTACCGAGTTTACCAGCAGTGTCTCGCCGAGACTAAGCGTTCGGGCCAACCAGTGCGCGAACTCCTCAAAGCCGAGTTTTGGGACATGAAGCGCGCGCGGGTTCCCGAAACCGAAATTGGCATTCTCTCAGGATTAGACGCAGCCCAGGCCCGCGAATTTGCCCAGAAACGCCGTCAAACCGTCCACACCCTACCCTACATGATTTACGATCGACCAGTTCCCAGCGCTCTGGAAACCCTCGAAAAGGTGCAGCGCGCTGGAGTAGACTTAGCGGTGATGACCATGCGGCGCGTCAGGGAACTAGATGAAGCCTTCAACCGCTGTAATCTAGGGCAATTTTTCCCAGAAAACCGCCGGTATTGCCTCCCCAACGATTACGTCAAAACCGGGGATGTCAAAGATAAGCCCCTGCTGATGGCAAGAGCTCTCGCCGAACTGCCGCCGGCTTCTGACATTTGGATGGTTGGCGATACGGAGGCGGACATTATAGCAGCAAAAACGCACGGTGTTAAAGTAATTGGTGTTTTGTGCGGAATTCGCGATCGCACCCAACTAGAAATGCACCAACCGGATTTAATTGCTAACAATTTGATTGAAGCATTTGAGATTATTTTAAGTCGCCAAAATTAGTCATTAGTCATTAGTCATTAGTTATGAGTTATTAATTGTTAGCTGATATTATTTGTCCGAGGTCTGGCATTTCACAGTTATTAGTTGTTGGCTGCTGACTGCTGACTAATGACTAATGACTGCTGACTAATAACTGCTGACTAATGACTCTTGACTATCGCAGAAAACCGCTGACCAGCCACAGAATTAAAAACGTAAACAAAGCGATAAATTTCTCTGTTGTTATAAATGCCGGACTGACAAAAGATCCCACAACGCCTCCCAGCAGCAAGCCTATAACCAAGCCAGCCACAGTCAGCAGCACGGCCCGACCAAATTTTTGTTCCTTGCGATTAACAAAATAAAGACAAGAGCCGACCCCAAGAGCCAGAGTCAACTGTAGTAAAGCATCATTAGCCGCCGGATAAATACTCAGTCCGCCTAACCCCACATACACCCCAGCCGGCCACAAAATGTCCGATCGACTAGGAGTATCGATCAGCCGCTGCAACCAAGCTGGGCTGCCACTGGGAGGAGAGGGAGTAAAGCTTGCGGGTGGGGGAGTCAGCCGCTCGGGAAAGCGGATGCGTTCGGGCACTTTAATTTTACCTTCCTGTCGCTGCCGCAGGCGATCCATGAGGATCGCGTCGTAGGCTGCTTCGATCGATTCCAAACGTTTCTTGTCACCACTGTACTGCTCAGCTAGGCGCGTGCGGGCCTCTTGCACTTCATCAAAGGAAGCATCTTCATCGACTTCAAGCAGTTGATAGGGAGTTGGCTCACTCATTGTAATAACCCGCTGAAGACTCTCGTTATAGAGCAATCTTAACAAGAGAGGAAAGCGGGGCGGGGGCTCTGCCGCTTTCCCAAAAGTTTTGCTGCTAGTTTTTAGTGCTTTAAAACAGGAACCAGCAAACCTTAGGAAGGTAGAAGATAGAAGGCATTTGGCATTGGGAAATACAAAATAATGAATCCAAAGATTTTTATTTTTATCTTTGCCGTCTAAAATTTTACCTTCTGCCAAATGCCCTCAGAAGGAACTTGTCCCGCCGGCGCTCACAATTCCCGACCACTGGACTTTTTTAAGTCGATCGCGGCGGTAGGAAAAAAAGCGAGCCGAGTCAGAATAAGTACAGAAAGGAGCGATCGCCACTTGAGAAAGCTCGATTCCCAACTGCTGCAATTGCAGAGCATTGCAGAGGCGAACATCCAAGCGTACTTTTCCCGGTTCTGGATCGGCCAAGACAGGCGTTTCCGGCAGTTGGTGCAAAAACTCTAGAATGCCGTCGGCTGTCGCACTAACGGCACTCTTAGGAGCAATGGTGGCTCCCAGTTCCGCTGCTACTTCCACAGATACCTGGTAAACCTCTCCAGCGATCGCCGGCCCCATAGCAATCTTCAGACTTTCTAGTTGACTGCCTTGTGCCACAAGTTGAGCGATCGCCTCTGGTAATATCTTAGCAGCAGTCCCGCGCCAACCCGCGTGAACTGCCGCAACCAGTCCCGTGCGTTCGTCAGCAATCAGCACCGGCACGCAGTCAGCCGAGCAAACCCACAGCGCCTCCAATTCTCCCTCAGCCACCAAGCCATCAGCCTCAGCATAGTTTGGGGCAGCGGTGGACGGGCCCGGAGCCACAACAGGGAGCAACTGACTGGTTTTGAGTACCGCATTGCCGTGTACCTGTTGAAGTCGGTAAACCTTAGCTCCAGGTTGCAGAACTTCCGTCAGATCGATCGGCCCCTGCGACGAGAAATCGCGCGTAAAAAAGCCGTGAGGCCAGCGGGAAAGCAAGCTGCAAGTCAGATAGGGCATGCCTTCAGAACTCTGCCACTCCCAACTGATACCGTCGGGTTGTCCGGCGCACTCAGAGTCAGAAACATTTGTCAAGAGATCGCCAGCTACAGTCATGAAACCTATCCTTACCCAAGCGAATCATTTGCCTTGTATTCTAAACAATCAACAATTTTGCCGACTAAGTTTAAATCGACGATCGGCTTTAATCAAAAAATCGCGGTTCCTCGGCGGTTAACTCCAGCGGACGCCACCAAAATTTTGCATGACCCGAGAGCAAAATTTCGGTAACTAATTAACATATACGAACGCCAAAGCGCTATCATCAGTGTGACCGTCAGAGACGAGTTGTCAGTGCAATCAGGCTCGAAAAAACCAGGGTATCCATCGCGACTCTACCCAGCGGCATTCGACTTATTCGATGCGCCAAAAAAATTGCCTCAAGCCCGGTAAAATCATTTAGGGCTGTATAAAGACAAGGATTGCAATACATTCGATCCTGACTTCGATCTCCTTTTACCCCCTGTTGAGTTGGGAAAAAAATCGTGAAACCAGTTCCAGACAAGCAAATAACAGCCCATTTGAACACCAAACAGCAAAAAAAGAACCCTACAGGCGCCCGGACTCGATCGCGCCTTTTGTCCGAGCGCTCACTGCTGGTGGGACTGGGTTGCCTTGCCAGTCTGGGACTGCTCAGCAAAGGCATAGTGTGGGCCCAAGCCGAAACTCCGCCAGCAGAACAAGCCGTCCCAGGCGCAGCAGACCTCCAGCCATTATTTGAAGCTCCTGTCCCGCCCCCGGAACCCGAATACAGCCAAGGATCGCCAGAACCATACCCTGAACCGCAGGCAGAAGTTCCGCCGTCCGAGCCTTTCGATGCCCAACCGCCGTCCGAGCCGGAGTACGCCAGCGAACCACCTCCCACCCAATATTATCTGCCAGAGCCCGCGCTGATTCCCCTGCCAGAAGCGACGGCCCAGGAGCCGCCTTTTGAAGCGCCAGTTAACCCAGCCCACGCTGAAATCGACCAAACAGACTACAGCGTTGGCGCTACCAGCGAGTACCAAGAGTACGAAGCGCCAACAAGAATAGAGTTTGCAGAACGATCGAACGGCTGCGAAGGAGTTGGCGGTTTGTGTGCGCCTCCTCCTGTTTCCGAGCCGGTGACGGCAGATGCCGGAGAACCCAACTACAGCCCGGAAACTCCGATCGCAGACGACGGCTACATTGCAGCCCCTCCTCCTCGAAATCTGCCAGAAAGCATTCCAGACAATGTTCGGGAAACTGTGGCCGGAAATAGTAGCGGGAATCCTGTCAGTAAAATCGGTCAAGCCGTTCAACAAATAGGCAGCCAGGTTTGGGGGGGTTCAAACCCGCCGGAATCTGCTTACGCACCCCCGCGCTACTCGGCAGGCGCTGGATACTCGGCAGACGCTGGATACTCGGCAAACATCGGCTACTCAGCAGACGCTGGATACTCAGCAGACGCTGGATATTATGCCGGATCTGCATCTTACGGCGGCGGCCCTCCAGCACCCAGCATGGGACTCGGGCCGGTTCAAGTCGGTGCGGTTAGTGTCAGCAGCGGCAGCAATACCGGTTTTGCTTACTACAATCTCACGCCGCGTCCCGCAGGCCTGCCCGGAAATGGCAACAAAAGCTTGCTGTTTCCGCTATCTATTGCTTCGGCAATTACTTCGCCGTTTGGGTGGCGGACTCATCCGGTTATGGGCTACGGCAGGTTTCACACTGGAACTGACTTGGGGGCTCCGCTGGGAACGCCGGTACTGGCCGCCTATGCAGGTCAAGTGGCGATCGCCGATTGGTTGGGCGGTTACGGTTTGACGGTGGTTCTCAACCACAACAAAAAGTCTCAGGAAACTCTCTACGGCCACCTTTCGGAACTGTTTGTGAAACCGGGAGAGTGGGTCAAACAGGGAGAGACGATCGGCCGCGTCGGCAGTACAGGAATGTCTACAGGGCCTCACCTGCACTTCGAGGTTCGGCAAATGACTGACCAGGGTTGGGTGGCGATCGACCCTGGTTCTCAGCTAGAATTCGCTCTGGCAAAAATGATGGGCACTTTGGAAACCGCCAAAGTACCGCAAATGCCGAAAATGGTGGAAATACAAACCGCTAACTCACTCAAGGATTTGGAAAACGATCTGCCACAGCTTCCACCTCTGCCGCTGGGAATGGACATCGAAGTTCACAACCTCCAGCCGCCATTCCCGGAACTGTTAAAAGCTGACACTTCTAAGCCCAAAGATGCCGAAGCAGTCAAACCCAAAACTCAGAAGCAAGCTAGCAGGTAAAAATTGGGGATAGGCTGGATTAATTTTTTTAGGGGCGGGCTATTCGCCCGCCCCCAAAAAAATTGATATTTTGTAGAACGGGTACTCCTAACCTGTTGTTGAGCAGGGTGCAAGATTTGTTGATATCAGATCTGATGGATTTCTCGTTACCAGAAAAAGCCTGGTAACGAGGAAAAACCGATAAAAATTGGTAACTTGCAGCTTATGCTAATTGCGCAGCATTTGTGGGAATTAATTTTATTTCTGATTATTGTAGTCGGCCCAATTCCCTTAAGCTTGTCTCTTGCCTTCGAGAATCAGAACGAAAACAATAACTATTCATTTCCCCATTTTCTCCTCGTACTCCTGACGGGATGGAGTATTGCACAAGTTTGTATCGGCTTGATTTTAGGAAGTGCCGATCGACTAAATATTTCTGCGGTCATTATAGTAGAAATGCTGATTTGTGCGATCGGCTTAATCCCGATTTATGCCAAAAACCACAGAAATTTTACCTTCTCGCAGCGGCTGATTCCTAAACTCAAGCAACCTCTGGGTTCATCCGAATACCTAATTATTGTTGCCGCCGCTGTTACAGGATTTGTGCTGTGGGACACTCTAGCAACCAAACCTACAACCAATTATGACTCATTGTGGTTTCACCTGCCTGCGATCGCCCGATGGTATCAAACCCATTCATTTACATTATTAGATGCCGCCGGAAATTGGATTTTTGAACAAGAGCAAGCTAAAGTATATCCCTACAATTGGCACGTTTTATCTGTTTTATGCTTAATCCCATTCAAAGAAGATTTTCTCACAGCTTTTCCCCTGCTAATTGCCTGGGTACTTGAGGGAATTGCCGTCTATCTATTGAGCGTCAAATTTGGATCAACCCGAATTAACGCGATGGCAGCAGCATCTTTAGTATTGACAGTACCGATGGTACTCAACCAAGTTAATACCATTCACCCAGACTTACCGCTAGCGGCAATATTTACAGTGGGTTTGTATCTGGGTTTATCCTATCACAGCAGCCGATCGCAATCCGAACTATCCCTATTTTTGGCAGCCGCAGGAATGCTAGCCGGCATAAAAATCACGGGAATAGTCTATGCTGCCTCACTTTTAGGAGGATTAGCAATATTAGAAATAAAAAAAATTGCGGTTAGTAAAAAATCCACACCAGCTCATTTTAGAATTCGCCACTCTCTCAAACCAGTCTTGCTGTGCGGCATAGCTTGTTGCTTGTTTTTAGGAGGTTTTTGGTATGCGAGAAACTTGCTGCACGTCAATTATCCTGTCGGCGAGGCTGGCGATATTAAAGTTCCCTTACAGCCTTATTCCTTACCATCTCCCGTACCGCAGACAACACCTCCGGTACAGCAGCTAACACCTACCCTACCTGCGCCGCCCGCTTCGCCACTTTTAAAGATTTGGCAAAGCACTTTAGCAGCTCAATTTAATCCCAGCAAGATTTCCCACTGGCAAACTCTCGGCTTGCAAATCCTCATTAGATTGCAACTGCCATTTCTGGCGATCGCACTTCAGGTATTGGCAGCACCTCTGGCTTTTATCCAGGGTAAAACCAGAATAATTAATCAAAATAATATTATTTTAATAATACTTCTCGCCAGTACAGGAATTCTGTATTTAATTACACCTTATACGTCCGGTACTGCGGGAGATTCAATTGGTAAACTCAGCCCTATACTCGGTTTTAACCTCAGATACGGATTTCCCTTTTTAAGCTTACTCGCCATCGCCGCGGCAGCTACAGCAACTCTCTTAAAAACTCCAAATAAAGTTGTTCTGGCAGTTGTTTTGATTAGTAGTTTTTGCGGAATTACTAGCAACACAATTTTTGATTATATTAAAAATGAGTCTTTTACCGGAGATAGTATTGTTTGGGGGAGTTTGTTAATTGACAATTTTAAGTCTAATCCAGTAGAAGCTCTCAATATTATCTGGAAAATTTTAGCCCCAAGTTGGCAAGATATATTAAAATATCCGATATTTTACCTTGTGTCAATGACGCTGGCTTTGATATTGTTGAAAATAAATCCGGGTTTAGGATGGCTGGGTCGTCTACTTCCTACCCGTAAAAAATCGATTTACATAGTGATAATTGGTGTGTGTATAGGATTGATAGTAATTGGTAATTGGAGGGAAAAACGAGATATTGCACGTACAGAACTGTATCGCGGTATTTACGAATATATTGACAAAAATACAGTACCCGATGAAAGAATAGGATTCTTTTTAAGTTCGCGCAGCTACCTTTTTTACGGGAAAAACTTGGACAGACAAGTTTTATATGTGCCTTTTAGAGCCGATCGACTTTCTGCATGGAGCGACAAACTCCGACAAAATAAAATTAGGACTGTGGGATTCGGGCCCCTGACTGGGACAAACGCAGCTACCAAAAAAGCTCTATCTTGGCTGACAAGTGCCGAGGGCCCGCTGCAACGAGTTTTCGGAAAAGATTTTAATACTGAGTCGGTGTTATATCGCTTAAAAAATTAAAATATATCAGTTATAATTAGGACTTACGAACGGGTGTTCAGAAACCGCGTTTTTCAACCCAAATACTTGCTTAGAACCCTCAATTTTGGTTAAAAAACCCGGTTTCTTTGTTCGGAGTGCGTAAGCCCTAATCATCAACAAAGCTAAAACTCTATTTTAAATTATTCTTCCGACTTACAATCGCCCCGATAAGTTAGCTGCGTGTCTCCAGTCTTTTGTAGAACTGGAATATCCGCGCAATAAATTTCAAGTCAGTGACAGTGGGTAAATTATCTGGAACAATATTTTAAATATGTGCAATAGTTAATGAAGCTAGCTCGTAATAAACTTCGCTTTGATCAACAGGGTTGACGGGTATAAAACTTGATTCTGTCTAGTTCCCAAACATTTTTTAGTGTTTAAGAATAAGTTGTTTAATAAAAAGAATGAATCTATTAAAAAAATCCGTCAAGTTAACTTCCTTATGTTTCCGATAATTTGCACAAAAAGTGACAATAAAGCAAGAAAAATTAGGCATAGATCAAATTTTATGGCTGGGATTTTTCAAGCATTCCCAGTGCTGCGAGTCTGATCGGCGGAATTGTGCGCTAAAGAGCGATCGCCCAAAAACTGTCGCAGTTGCACACCGATCGCCTCCAGAGAAAAATGAGTTTCCACCCGAATGCGAGCGCGCTTGCCCAACTCCCGCCCCCACGCCCGATCGTCTAAAACCCGACCGATCCCCCCTGCCAAAGCGGTTGCATCCTCACGGGGCACAACGATCCCGCCGTCAGCTTCGCCCCCCTCGAAAATATCAGGCACTCCAGGCGCGTCAGCAGCCACAACTGGCAACCCGCAAGCCATCGCCTCCAGCGGTGCAACCGGAAACCCCTCATGCCGAGAAGGCAAAGTATAAACGTCAGCAGCCGAGAGGTATTGCCGCATCAAAGCGCGATCGCGCACATATTCATTCACCCAAACAATGCCCGAAAGCTGCATCTGAGCGATTCGCTGGCTCAATTCCTCCGCGTCGCTACCAGTCCCCACCAGCAACAGTCGCAAATCTCGGCCTGGGCGATCGCGGCAGATCAGTTCCCAAGCTTCCAGCAAAATATCTAGCCCCTTGCGGCGAATCTCAATCCGCCCGTGACAGGCGACAATTTCTGCGTCACTGGGAAAACCCAGCAGTTGCCTAGCTTCAGCGCGATCCATTGGTTGCCACAGTTCCAAATCCAGCGGGTTAAAAATGCGGGCAATCTTGGCAGGAGGCACGCCATAGCGACTTTGCACGCGCTGTACCTCGGTTTGCGAAGCAATAATTAAACCGGCGCTCGCTTTGAGGGCGATCGGGCGCGACAAGCCTTCCCAAGGACTAACCTGAAAATCGCCCCCCTGAAATGTCGCAAAAACAGGCAGCCCCATCCGCCACCCCAACCAAGTGCAAGCGTCGAAGCGCGGGTACTCGTATTCTTGGCAGAGAATCGCTTGGCAGTTTTCGCGTCGCAGTTCTCCCGCCAGCAACCCCAGCGGTGTAGCCAGGTAAGGAGTAACGCTTTTCACCCCTGCCAACATCAGACGGCGGATGCCTCGAACCTCCCCAAACATATCCTGAACTGTCCATCCTTGAGGGTTAACCATCTGACGGCGGACAGCTTGGTAGAGTTGAGGTGCCGGCAGGGTGCAGATTGTTGCTCCTGTCTCTTTGTGGGTGTAGTACACGGGTTCAGCCACGCTACCAGAGATGCAGAATAACACTGTCCGCACCCCTGCCCGCCGCAGCGCCTCAATGTAGCCAAACATCCAGCCCCCCGTCATTTCGTTGCAAAAAACTTCAAAGGAAACCCCGATGGTATCTAAAAAATCTTCGATTAAATCGCCCCAGTGCAGGAGGGCGATCGTTGGTTCTGGTTGGACATTCATAAATTTTATGGCTTCTGCCAAGCTGATGCTGTTTCCGTTCCCTGAGAATCAGGTTTGTGCCACCAATAGCTCGTCCACGTTACAGGACTCAGGGCCGTACAGAATAATAGGCGCATGAGGCGGGGCAAGCGAGAGAAGGCAAAATCATGGCAGACTACTGTCAGGGGATTGATAAAAGTAGCAGAACTCTGGTAAGGCAAACCGATTAAATCCGTCAGTTGATCGATCGTATAGCCGCGCCGAACGTGACCCCATTCTGCCATCACCTCTGCTTCAGGCGGGCAGATCGGTTTCATCACGCCGTAATAAGGAAACTGCCAATTCTCATTGGGACTGCTCACTAATAAAAATCCCTTTGGTTTAAGCACGCGCAGCGCTTCTGATACCGCTTTTTGGTGGTCGGGAATGTGTTCGAGAACGTCGAACATCGTCACTGCATCAAATGACTCATTTTCAAACGGTAAATTGGTCGCGTCGCCACAGATGAAGCGTACTTTTTCCTGCTGGTTGCAAGGAACATTTGCATATTTAGGATCGAGGTCAATGTTAGTAATTTGCGCTTGCGGATAAAGTAAAGACGTTAAGCCTCCTTGACCTCCTCCTACTTCTAAAATTTCTTTAAAGGGCAGGTCTGGGGAAATGCGGTGAATTGCCCGCATCTTTTCTCTGTAAAAAAATCCCAGGGTCAAGGGCTGACCGAAAGGGTTGCGGGCTAAGAAATTGCCCAGCTTCTCTTTATGCGTTTCAGATTTCTTGGTTTCAACAACTGTTGCCATAATCTTCCTCTAATTGGAAAAACTATTGATCCTTATTTACACGATTTTTGAGGTAAAATCTGACTCCTGAAAAGCAACCTAATACCTCTGCCAATAGCGTTCTATTAATCCCTTTAAATCCGGTCAAAAGGGCGATTAAAAATCGTTTTACATAATAGAGAGGTAAAATGATGAATAAGCGAAGTAAGTTCCCCCAGTGCTTGTAACGCTCAAACTGAATCAAAAGGGCGACGATGTGGCCCCGCATATATTGGTACATCTGATGTTTCAAGCTATCGAGATCGTCCCGGTGATAGTGATAAACAACAGGGGTGGGATCGTAGTAGCAAATCCACCCTTCCGCCAGCACTCTGTACCATAGCTCTGAATCTTCACTGCACCCAGATGCCCCTGCACCTAAGCGTTCGTCAAAGTCTCCTAGTAACTCAAAAGCTTCACGCCGAAAAGCCATATTTGCTCCTGCACCAATGCGCCAAACGGGAACGCCTAGGTGTTTAGTATCCTTAAAAAATTCAGGGTCAAAAGTCAGAGATCGGTATCCCCAACCAAAGCCACTCTCACCTTTTTGGAAAATTAATTGGGCTTCTGTTTCGAGTTCTGCTGGCAGGATCAGGCCGGTTACAGCCATGACTTTGGGTTCGCTGAAACTTTGTGCAATCCTGGGCACCCAGTCAGGGTGAACGATCACATCATCATCGGTAAAGGCAATAATGTCGCCTGTACAGTGGGGGATGCCAGTATTGCGGGCGACGCTTAAACCAGGGCGAGGTTCTAATACATATTTGACTCCAGGGATCTCGGCCACCAGTTGGCGGGTAGCGTCTGAACTGGGAGCATTATCAATTACGATGAGCTCATGAGCAGGTTGGGATAAATTTTGCAGCGATCGCAAACACCGCGCCAATTGTTCTGGCCGATTTCGAGTGCAGATTATGACAGAAACAGATGCGCTGCTAGTCTGGGAAAAGCGAGCTCGCAGCTTGGCAAGGGGTTGCTCTAAGGCTGTCAGGGCATGAAACTCAGGGGGCTGGTGCCACGCCCGATTTTTTTTGTAAACTTCTGGCAAAGGCGCTTTAAAACCTTGCTCTAGGAGGTGGCTGCCGACTGCTGGAGCGATCGCCAGCGCCGCTAGATTCGCTAGTTGTGAAGCCGAGATTGGCAACTGATCCTCTAAAATCTCCCGTTCCCCAAGGGGGATATTATGCCACCAAAACACTACATACACTCCGGCGTAGTTGGAAATCAAGGGCAATTCAGGAATCTTTTCGCTCAATTCGACATTGAGAACTTTCCAAGGCTTGCTCACAGAAATTACCTCAAGAAATATCGATCTATTTATGAGCTGGCTAAACGGCTAATTTTGCACGCCCCAATAGCAAGCTGCGTTCTTCTGGGCTCATGCCAACCACGCGCCTAATTCCGGCCCACTTACCGCGTACAAAACTCCTGTTTATCTCTACTTCCGCCGGATTCATCCGCCCCAAAGCCGCTCTTAAAGATTGAATCAGGACATTTTGGGAAGCTTTCACCGCATCGATAATAAATTTCAACAGCCAATCTCGATAAGAACCAGACCAGAGAAGAGAATCGCCCAAAACTTGAGAGGTTCCTAGACCATAGTTAATGTCGATCAAGTATTTTTGAGAAGTACGCCTAGCCGGAATAAAGTGCCTTAACTTACAGTCGGGAGTGTACCACAGGTCGTATCCTGCTCCGTAAATCCGCAAAGCGATTTCCACATCTCCCCCTGATATGAGCTTGGTTCCGATGCGATCCTGAAGTAACGGTTTATCGATCCAGCCAGTATGAGCGAGGGCTGCTCTATTCAGAACTAATCCTGCTCCCACTAAACAAGACTTTTTTTGAGGACTTGGGCCGTGTTCTTGTTGAGCAAAGGAGTACCCATAATTCAATACATATTTAGGCGGTAGAGTTTCCCAATCTAAAATCACTCTACCGCCAAAAGCGCCGCAGTCGGGATGAGCCGCTGCAAATTTAGCAGCTTGCTCCACCCAATCTTCTGCCAGGAAGCAATCGTCATCTACGAAAGCAATCCAATCAGCCCTTGTATTTTGAACGCCACAATGGCGGGCATAGGTTAATCCTTGCTGTGTTTCTGATACTGTGGAAAGCTGGGGTATTTTTCCCACCAACACACGATAGTTTTCGACAACTTCCTGCGTGTTATCCGTGCAATTATTGTCAACTACTAAAACCCTCCAATCTAGCTCTGCTGGCACTTTTTGTTGGGAAAGAGCTGAGAGAGCTTTGTCTAAAAGGGCAGCATTATTATAAGTACAAATGACGATATCAATGGGCGGAAGCTTACTCATATTTAACTGTTGTTTCCTGCTCAAAGTGAAACAGATTTCTGAATAAAATCTACTATTTTAGGCAAATTTCTGCCGCATTTTTTCAATGCGTTTTAAAGAGCGGGGGTATTCCCCAAACAGCCCCACTACACCACCCCACAACTCGGCTAGAATCATGGTTGGAGGTAATACATGGCATCCTCTGACACTTTTTTGCAACTGATTTAACTGATCGGCAAACCACCAGCCGACGAGCCAGCGCAATTTCGAGCGTTGGCTCGGATCGGTCTGATAAGATTTTACGACAAAAGCCATAAAACCTAAACCCCACGTCCAATACTGGTGGCGCAATTTTTCAGATTCCCGGCGGTGTTGGTGAAACACCAGATAGCGCGGCTCATAGACGAGGAGATAGCCAGCGCGAACAACTCGATAAAAAATATCTAAATCGCCACCGCCCGGGAGGGGCGCACCTGTATCGAGTGCATCATCAAATCCCCCTAATTTCAGTAAAACATCTCGACGAAATGCCATATTGCAACCAGCTCCAAATATGCCAGCTCCACAGGGGTATAAAGGATTATACGGCAAGATTTGACCGTAGCGGATTTTCTCAAAGCCGCGTCGAAAGCCTCCCCTGCTTTCAAATAAAATTTGGGCTTCAGTCACTAACTCATAAGGCAGAACTAACCCTGTAAAACCTCCAGCATCAGGATTTTCTGCCCAAGCTTCCATCAAGCCGTTCAGCCATTGGCGATCGGGCGTGACATCATCGTCAAGAAAGGCTAATAGTTCGCCAGTTGCTTCCTGCAGGGCGCGATTGCGAGCGAAGTCTAAACCGGGTTTTGGTTCCCTGGCATAGCGAACTCCTGGTAGAGTGTCTACCAATTCCTTGGTTCTTTCATCAGAAGGTGCATTATCAATTACTAACAGTTCAAAGCAAAGCTTTTCACCCGGAATAGGTGTTTGCAACTTGAGTAAATATTGCAGGCACCGCGCCAGGTTTTCCGGCCGATCTTTCGTACAAATTGCTACTGTCAGCGACGGCAAGCGATCGCCATTTTCGGCTGGAGTTAGCTCTTCTCTAATCGCTTCCTGAAGTAACTTAATGCCGACCTCCCGTTCAATCATTTTAGCTAAATCTTCAGGAGAAAGGACGCTATTTGGAGGAAGAGGCTGCATGATCAAACCAACAGCTTTATCTTTGCGCCGCACAACTAAGGCAATTCCTGTATCCTCCTCAGAAATTTTCAGATTTGGGAGGGGCTGTGTCACTTCAATGTCAAGGATGGGATAAGGCATAAATAAAATAATTCACCAACTTACTCTTAGTTTTGTACGTTGCGGTGTTGCAAGTGATAAAGCTTGGCGAAGAGGCCGTCGAGTTTCAGCAAATACTGGAGGTTGCCTTGTTCGATCGCCCTGCCATTTTCCATCACAATAATTTGATCCGCATTTTCAATCGTCGATAAGCGGTGAGCGATGACAATAACGGTGCGGTTCTGGCTGAGCGTGTTGAGCGCTTCCTGAATCAAGTTTTCGGCAATACTATCCAGAGCATTCGTTGCTTCATCCAGAATTAGAATATCTGGGTTGCGGACAATGGCGCGAGCGAGGGCAATCCGCTGTCTTTGTCCGCCAGAAAGGCGAACGCCGCGATCGCCCACTTTCGTGTCATATCCTTCCGGCAGTTGGCTGATAAAATCGTGAGCATTGGCAAGTTTTGCCGCCTCAAAAATTTCTGCCTCGGTTGCTTCTAAACGCCCATAAGCGATATTATCCCTCACCGTCCCGCTAAAGATGTGGACATCTTGGCTGACAATCGCAATTGCTTTCCGCCAGTCCATTAAATTAATTTCTTTTAATGAGCAGTCGTCAACATAAATTCCTCCTGATGTTGGCTCGTAAAAGCGGCAGAGGAGGCTGATGATCGTAGATTTTCCCGCACCCGACGGCCCCACTAAAGCAGTCGTTTGGCCGCGTTTAAACTCGACGGAGACATCCTCTATTGCCGGCCGATCTTCAGGATTGTAAGTTAAGGAAACTGACTCAAAATAGATAGCCTGCTTCAACTTGTCAAAGGGAACGATACCAGAGCGGATGTAAGGTTTATCAGAAGTGTCTAAAAAAGACATCACCAGTTCTGCTGAACTGGCGGTAGAGACTAAACCTAGCCTCGCGACATCTAGCTGTTGCACCTGCGGTTGCAAGCGGTAGAGGATGAATAAAAAAGTCAGCAGCGTTGGCATAGCTGACTGGTTTTGCAGGAGGGCGATCGCCAAAATTCCTAACAGGAGGAGTGCGGAAAAAACTTCATAGAGCGGATTGATGAGCCCTCCCAGCATATCGAGTTGCAAAAAGGTGTTTCGCACCTGCTGGGAAGCGCGATCGAAGCGTTCTTGCTCGTAAGGTTCCCGTCCAAAGGAGCGGATGGTTCTCATCCCCCCTAATCCCTCCCACATTCGGACAGCGAGCTGAGAATTGGCGTCTACGGCTTGCTGTGCCAGATGTTTGACTCGGCGCGTCACAAACTGGATGAACTGTGAGATGAGGAAGAGCGCTATACTGATAATTAAGGTGAGTCGCCAAGAGATGAGCAGTAACAGCGTCGCCAGGACAGTAATCGTACAAGCACACGTAATCAAGTTAACAAACAAACTCAAAGCTTTGCTAGTCTGCCAACTCTCTGTTGCCAAAATATTCATAATCTTTCCCGATTCGCTGCGCTCTAAGAAAGAGTAGCTAACGCTTAAAGTTTGGTTGAAAATTTTGCAGCGCAATCGGTTGCTAATTCGCGAGTTTAACCAAGCAAAAAGCACAGAATTACTATAGACAATCAGGTTTTTTATCAGGATGCTGACTAAAATACAAAATGGGATGATTAAGACGCGGTAGCCAGCAGGGACACCAGCGAAAATCTTGTTCAGAGAATCAATGAAAGAATTGCCAGTAACAGCCTGAGCTTGTTCTTGCTGTAAAGTTTGCAAAAAGGGAATGAATAAGCTAATGCCAAAGCCGTCGGAAAGGGAAGCAAGCATACCCAAGGAAATCATTGCCGGGATTGCCCAAGGGTAAAGCTTGAGGAGGGGTAGCAGAGTTCTAATAGCTTTAATTTCTTTTTTCATTAAGACAACTCTGCCTTTGTCGGGGGAGTGGCGCTAATGTTCGCTTGAGGGAGCGTGTCAATATTTGCTTGATTTCGCTTGACAAGGAAGGAAATTGAGCGGTGAAAAATGTTCCCTATCGTTACCATTAATTCGATCTTTTTGCGCCGGATCTCTACCAACACCTCCCGGCCGATCGGTTGGTTCTCAGAGGATGGCGTATTTTCTATTATCACAGGTGCATCCTGATGCTTCCAAGACTGGGATAATAGGTTGAAAAGGCTCTTTCCCAATACTCTGTAAAAGCCAGAACGGAATAAGGGTGAGATGCACTCAGTTTTTAAAGCTTGGAATAACCAAAAGAGCGCGGTGCGATCGCGACCGTTGCGGCTGCTTTGGTTCGCTAAGTACAGCAAAAAATTACTCGTAGATAATCGGTGCAGGAAATCGGGAATTTCGGGATGCCGTTGCTTGGCAGCTTGCAGCATCAAAGATTGAGAATTCGCCATTGTCGTATAGTTGGTAGACATAGTGTTATACATCCTGCGATAGCCAATTGAAAATTCCGGCACGGCTCGAAATTGATAAAGCTCTGCTATCCGCAGGTACAAGTCCCAGTCTTCACAGCCTTGAGCATTCCTTTCCTTCAATGTCTTGTCATAAACCCCCACCTTTTCCAAACAACTGCGACGGATCATAGAAGCACTCGCGTTTCCTATAAAGTTGTGGCAGATTAGGGTCGCGTACACGTCACCTTCAATTCTAAAAGACCGGAATCCTCCTGTTAGCAATCCTTTTTCATCCAGATCCACTGTCCACGAATAGACCACCCCGACTTCTTCCCTTCCCTCCAACATACATTGAACTTGTTTTTCTATGTTTTCAGGATACCAAATATCATCGGCATCAATAGGGGCGATAAATTCTCCTCTCGACTTCTCAATTCCTAAGTTTCGAGCAACAGCGACTCCAGAATTTTGCTGTTTCAGAAGCTGAACGCGAGAATCTTTTTTGCCAATTTTTTCTACAATTTCAGGGGTTCGATCCTGGGAACCGTCATCGACTACTAAAACTTCAATTGCTGGATAAGTTTGAGCGAGAACAGATTTCAAAGTTTCTTCAATAAATGGCTCAGCGTTGTATGCAGGAATAATGACTGATACGAGAGGCAAAGAGAGGGATTTTTGAGAATCTGGCTGCATTGGTTTTTAACAAAATTTAACAAAATTTTTGTTGCTTTCTAGATTGGCAGCTCTCCCTTATACTCCTCGCAGTCAGGACTTACACAGTTGGTGGAAGAGACAGCCAATATCCGCTGAGAATAATTTTACCCCATTCTCTGTTCAATGTCAATGGTATATAGCACGTTTAAATGAGTTTTTACAATCACAATAATGGTAATAGACTTAAACTAAAAGTCATATTTTTATAGTTCAAAATATCTCAACAAATA
Source organism: Microcoleus sp. MOSTC5 (assembly GCF_036701825.1). NCBI lineage: Bacteria > Bacillati > Cyanobacteriota > Cyanophyceae > Oscillatoriales > Microcoleaceae > Microcoleus > Microcoleus sp. MOSTC5. The sequence continues at coordinate 116,964 of NZ_JAUBRK010000019.1, forward strand.
AAATGTATGATAGTAAAAAAACTATGATTTTAAACAATTTGTTTGTAACCACAAGTCGTATAAGTTGTCATCAATGTTTATATTTAAGTATAATCATTCTATAGAACCCATTTGAGATCTTTTTGCCAATCGGGTAGGATAGCTAAAAGTGGTGGATTAAAAGCAGAGGGGGGAGTGAATGGGGGTCTTCTGGGTTTGCGGTGTAAACTGTATAATATATGAACTTTATGCTAGAGGCTAAGCTCATGGATTTTCATCT
>NZ_JAUBRK010000020.1:0-13258 GCF_036701825.1 Microcoleus sp. MOSTC5
TTCGACAATTTTCGAGCTCGACTATTAGCTGGCTTTTCTAATTAGTTTTTATTATCACCTCAAACCCAGAAGACCCACAATACGTTACAAGATATTAAGTTTTTTTTGCGGTTCCCTACTTATCAAGAGTGGGTAAATCCTGTTTTATTGATTAACTCACCAGTCCAACAACTGCAAAAAAACGGATCGCCTAGGTCTGCTAGGTGTTGCATTGCAATAGCAATCACCTAAAAATTTTAATGCCTTGTTTTTGATGTGTCAACTACTGATTTTTTTCTGTATTCATCAGTTTTGTTAAAATCACTATTTTATCAATAAAAATGCTTTTTCAAACTTGTTTAATTATTAAGTTGCCATAAGCTGTCCCTCATTTCTCTCTTCCTCTTTCACCGCAAGAGCCTCCCAGGCTCATATCGTTTCCCCGTCTGCCATAACAGGTAATTTATCTGCGGTTGAGATCGGTACCGCTAGGTCTTAGCGAAGATGAGTGTAAAATTATACTGTAAAAAATTCTCGAATCACCCGTAAAAAATGTTGCCAAAGTTTTTGAGCAAAGTGCAAATTTATACTTGTTTTCTAACAGTGTTGGTTTGCGGCGGCTGCCAGCAGCCGCAGCCAAACTTGCAGCAGCGCAGCAAACAGGGGATGGCTGTTTCGGCTCACCCTCTGGCGAGCGCTGCGGGGCTGGACCTGCTGCAACAGGGGGGCAATGCAGTGGATGCGGCGGCTGCTACGGCTTTGGCTATTTCGGTGGTGGAGCCTTTTTCGGCGGGTATCGGCGGCGGGGGTTTTTTGCTGCTGCGGCGGGCCGAAACGGGTACTGTGCAAGCGCTCGATTTCCGGGAACGAGCTCCGAGAAGGGCCGCGCGGGATATGTACCTCGACAAGCAAGGCAAGGTCCGCCAAAGGGCAAGTCTGGACGGGCATTTGGCGGCGGGGATTCCGGGCACTGTTGCTGGACTTTATACGGTGCAGCGGGAGTATGGTAAGTTGCCTTGGGCTGCGGTGGTGGCGCCAGCGATCGCCCTGGCTGAAAAAGGCTTTCCGGTAAGTTCGCGGTTTACCACGGCTACCCAGCAACGACAGGATGCTATCAAAAAAAACCGGGCGGCGCGGGAGGTTTTTACTCGTGGTGGCATTTTATACCAGCCGGGTGAGCTTTTAGTGCAGCGGGATTTGGCGCGGACTTTGCGGCAGATTGCTGAAAATCCGCAAAGTTTTTATAGCGGGGACATCGCGCGGGCGATCGCCGCCGACATGGCTAAAAATGGCGGCATTATCACTCTCGAAGATTTGAAAAACTATACGCCGATTTGGCGAAATCCAGTTTGCGGCAACTTTCGGGCTTACGAAATTTGCGCGATGTCGCCTCCTTCTTCCGGCGGCGTTCATTTGTTGCAAATCTTAAATATTCTGGGAGATACCGATCTCAAGAGGTTGGGGAGGCAAAGTCCAGATACTTTGCACTTGCTGGCGGAGAGCATGAAGATTGCTTATGCTGACCGGGCTGAGTATTTGGGCGACCCGGATTTTGTGAGTGTACCGGTCAAAGCTCTGACTAGCAGCAATTATGCCAAATTGAGACGATCGCAAATCCAAATGTCAAAAGCCAGACCCTCCAGCGAGATAAAAGCTGTTGACGCTGAAACTTTGAACCGTCTCCTGTGGGAGTCTCCGGAAACAACCCATCTGACGGTAGTTGACAAAGAGCGCAATGTAGTAAGCTTAACGTTTACGGTTAATGGGGGTTTTGGGGCTGGAGTCGTAGCTGCGGGTACGGGAATTTTGCTCAACAACGAGATGGACGATTTTGCCGCAGCGCCTGGAGTGCCGAATTTGTTTGGTTTGGTGGGCGGGGAGGCAAATTCGATCGCCCCGGGGAAGACTCCTTTATCCAGCATGACGCCGGTCATTGTGAGCGAAAATGGCAAATTCCGTCTGGCTGCTGGGGCTCCCGGAGGCAGCACGATTATTACCACGGTGCTGCAAATTATGCTGAATGTGTTGGTTTACGACATGAATGTCGGCGATGCTGTGTCTGCACCTAGAATTCACCACCAGTGGCAGCCCGATCGCCTGATGGTGGAACGGGGAGGTTTTGAGGCTGCGACGCTTTCGGAGTTGCGGCGGCGGGGACACCTGATTGTGGAAAGCGACGGCTGGGGCAATGCCAATGCGATCGTCCTGACTGGGGATGGTTGGTTGGAAGGGGCTGCCGATCGGCGCGGGGAAGGAGAAGCAAGGGGGTTTTAGTAATCAGTCAGTCGATTAGAGATTTTTGATTTTAGACTTCGGCGAGGCGTCGAGCCGCGCTCAATCGAACGATTTTAGATTTACTCCACAGATGAATCTGCGAGCTTGAACTAGGTCGAAAATTACGATCTCTCCACGACAGGAGTCTGGGGCTTGTATGCGTTTTTGGGCGGAGTCATTAGTCATTAGTCATTTTGGCGATCGCAAACAGTATCAAAACCCGGTGTCTTTGGTTTCCAGTGCATAAGTCCTAAAATTATTAGTCTGTGTACGTCTGTTTTTGTATGCGTATTTTTGCAGTGAGGTTTATGTGCTGACTAACTGCCAGCAATTATCAAAAAAATGAAGCACAAAAAGCGTAAATTTACTTAGATGTAAAATTATTGTAAAGGCACTAGACATTGATAGCTAAATAATGTAAAAATTAAGTGAAGCATAAAATCAGGTTTGTATTTTTACGGAAAAACTTATGATAATTACTCACAAAATTGCTGCCTTAACTGCTACGTTAACTACTGCTCTGAGCTTGTGGACAGCACCAGCAATGGCATTTTCGGTAGGGGCAACTAATAACATTGAGACTTTGAAAAATAATTTGTTGGGGGCTAATACAGTGGGATTGAGTAATTTCTCTGTTTCAATTATGGGTAATTCGGCTGCTTTTGGTACTTTTACTAATGACCCCTTCGGTTTGACATCAGGTGTTGTTCTCAGCACTGGTAAAGTCGCCGATCTACCGGGTCAGAATCGGAAAGATAACGTCCTCGTGCTGACCAACGGCAGCGATTTAAACACGGACTTTGGCGCTAAAGGTGAAAAGGGGGATTTTACCGAGCTAAACCTCAGCTTTTTTGCTAATAGCACGGTTGAAAAGTTGTTCTTTCAATATGTATTTGCTTCGGAGGAGTTTCCTGAGTTCGGCGGTTCTGAATTTAATGACGATTTTGAACTGCTGCTGAACGGCACTAATTTGGCGAAATTGAGCGACGGAAAAACAGTTACGATTAATAATCTTGTTCCCGATCCAAATAATCGCTCTAAAGATCACCCAGACTATATTGACAACCCAAGTTTGACAGGTATTGCTGCTAACATTGTTAAGCTGGATGGCTTTACTAAAGTTTTAGGTTTTGAGGGTTTGCTCAAGAAAAATCAGACGAATGTTCTCAGCATCCGCATTAAAGATGTGGGCGATGGCAATTTAGATTCTGCTGTATTTATTAAAGGCGGTTCTGTGGGGACGGTTCAACCTGAACCGGTTCCAGAACCGATGACTGTGGGGGGTTTGATGGTCGGAGGTGCTATGCTGGCTGCTGGAAAAAAGTTACGCGATCGCCGTGCCGGAAGTAATTAATAACGGAAAGAAGAAGGAAGAAGGAAGAAGGAAGAAGGAAGAAAGAAGAAGGAAGAGAAGGAAGAAGGAAAAAAGAGGAAGCGTTTTGGCGGTTGCTGTAATATGAATCTCGATTAGCCGTGCTGGAGACAGAAACGGGGTTTGATGAACGAAAAGACCTCGTTGCAGTTCTTGAACCGGGTAAAAAACTCGGTTTGTGCGATCGCGAGCTGGTAATATCATCTCAAGTAATTTAACCGCTATGGGTGCGCATCGAGGAATGCAAGTCCTGATAAAATTCAGACGACGAACGTCCTCACTACCAACCAATTTTATTGCGGTTGTTCTAGCGGACATAATATAAGTTTTGATCCAAAATTCGCGGCGAAGGGCGGATTTTTGTGTTTTTTTTGTTGCAGCCAATATTTCGGGTAAAACCCGGGCCTACACCAACTGACTACAAACTAAATCGTTTAGCTGTGAACCGTACCGTCGGGTAAGATTGTACCTGTTAATGTAGTTCGAGTGAGTTTTACCATAACTCGATCGCCGTAACCGATTTTCGCTCCTGTTAAGTCCGCACCGCTCAAATCTGCACCGCTCAAATCTGCTCCGATTAAGTTGGTTTCTCTCAAGTTGGCATTGATCAAACAAGCTCCTAACAAATTGGCTCTGAACAAGTTTGCTTTGTGCAAATTCGCGCCTGTGAGATTGACGTTGTGTAGAAAAGCATCGCTTAAGTCGGCTTCACTCAGGTTTGCATTGCTCAAGTTTCTCCCTGAAAAATCCTTTTCTTTTAAGGAAGCTCCTTGGAAGTTGGAACCGCTCAAATCGGGAGCTTGCGGCGCAGCTTGGCGGTAAGACTGAGATGGCTGCGGCGGGGGCGATTGGTAGCGGGACGCATCTGAATAAGGCCCTGAAGGATTTCCAGCATAATTGCCAGCATATTTTCCTGGAGAGGTTTCAGAAGAGTAGTGGGGTTCTTTTGGGCTTGCCGGCGGTGGCTGGGTGTTTTGGTGTTGGGTGTTTGGATACTGAGTATTTCTGTACTGATTGTTTTGGTACTGAGTGTTTTGTGGCTGAGTGTTTTGTGGCTGAGTGTTTCTGTACTGAGTATTTTGTTGCTGGGTGTTTTGTTGCTGGGTGTTTTGTTGCTGGGTGTGTTTGTGCTGAGTATTTTGTTGTTGGGTGTTTTGTTGCTGGGTGTTTTTGTACTGAGTATTTTGTTGCTGGGTGTTTTGTTGCTGGGTGTTTTTGTATTGAGTATTTTGTTGCTGGGTGTTTTTGTATTGAGTATTTTGTTGCTGGGTGTTTTGTTGCTGGGTGTTTCTGTACTGAGTATTTTGTTGCTGGGTGTTTCTGTGCTGAGTATGTTTTTGCTGAACGTTCTGATTCTGACCTCTTGGTTGAATCGATCGCAATTGTTCGCGAGCTTGATTAATTTCCTTAATCTTTTCTTCAGCTTTCTGTAGTAGTCGGGGATTGTCTTTGGGGATGCGATCGGGGTGCCAAATGAACGCTAAATCCTTGTAGGCTTGGCTAATTTCTTCTCTGGAAGCTCCCGGCAACAGTTCCAGCACTTTATAGTATTGGTCGAGGTCGTTCATTGTACCACCTTTCGCTTTAAGAAATTAGGAATTAAAAATTAAGATCAGAGCAAAAACGACTGTCAGTCGATTTGAGATTTAAGACTTCGGCGTGACACGTTCGGCGAGACGTTGGGCGATCGCTCAGTCGAGCCGTCGAGCGCTCAGTCGAACGATTTGAGATTTACTCCACAGATGAATCTGGGAGCTTGAACAAGAGTCTAAAATTTTAGGCGGCTGGCAACTCCTGTTGTTCGCAAGTATCCGTTTTTGGGCGGGGTCAAAGCTTGCTTGTCCGATCGTACATTAGATGAACAATAACTCAGCTAAGCCGCTGCTGGCAAAAAGTCTCGAATTCGCTGCAAGTATGTTGCTGCATCCTCCAGCATCGGAAAGTGAGCCGTATTGGGAATTATAACAAATTCTACTTTTTTGCTGAGGGAGGCCGCTTGCTCTCCCATGATGGCAGGGATAATTTGGTCAAATTCTCCGGCCACAAGCAGTGTGGGAACACTCAGCCGCGCAAATTCTTGGGGCATTTCCTCGGCTGCTCTTTTGCTAACAGCCGTCACCATTGTACCTATAGCAGCTTGCTCGTCTGCCATTAAAAAATCCTTGAGAAACGCCAGACTGACCTCTGTGGGCAGCGAACGGCGCAAAAACCGGGCCATAAATAGCCGATCGGCAAACGGGATCGATGCCAACCAAGATGGCCTAAATTTTACCACATAGCCGCCGAATTTGTGAAAGGTTGTAAAGGATTTCTCATCGTATTCAAAAATCCCGCTGCAAGTGAGAATTGCTTTTTCTACTTTTTCGGGATAAAGGTTGAGAAATAAAGTAGCAATTGATGCACCTGTAGAGTGAGCATTGAGAAAGACGCGGCTTAAATTCAGAGATTCTAATAATTCAGCTAAGTCGCGGGCGTAGGTTTCGAGTTCGTAGCTGGACTCAGGAGGCTCTTTTGGCAAGGGCGATCGACCAAAACCTCTCATATCGTAGAGCAAACAATCAAAATCATCCGCAATAGCCCGTGCCGTGCTTTCCCAGTAGCGCGCTGATCCCGCCCAGCCGTGCATAAATACCATCACTGGTTTGCCGCTGGGTTGGGCACTGTTATCTGCCGTTATCCACTCGTAATAATGTTCTACACCGCGAATTGAAATGAGAGACATGATCTTGATTTGGGATTTTAGATTTTAGATTTTAGATTTTAACTCATAATTGTTCACTAAATACCCAAATTCCCGACTTCTTTAATAAATCGGGAATCTCAAGACTAGATCTATCAAAAAATCTGCCTTAATCTGCGTCAATCCGCCCACATCTGCGCTCAAAAATTACCAACATAGGAACCAATCATAAATCTTAAGCCGCAGAAGCAGCCAGCCAAAATAAACCATCTACCAGAAGCGTGCTTAACACCGCTCCGCTAAACGCGCGCCAGTGCAGGTGCGTGCCGCGCAAACTCAGCAAACCGACTGTTAGCAACACAGCGATTAAAACTAGAGCGCAACCTATGCCCCAAGGAGTTTCAATTTGACCGATCGCACTTTGAAAAATCGGCATAGCTAATTCCGGTTCCGCGTGCATCACTTGGCGCCAGTAGGGCATCAACCCAGTTAAGTAAAAATATAAATCAGTAATGGCAGTACCCAATAGAGAACCTAAATAAAAATAGCTGCCCACTTTTCCCCAAGATTTGCCCAAGCACCAAATAGCAAAAGGCAAGCCAATTGCTTCTATAGGTAGATGTAAAATAGGTTCCCATCTGAACCAGCCCCAATAGATAGAACCTGCCAGCCAGCATCCGGCAAATCCTAATAATAAATCTCCCCAAAGTTGTGTTTTGGGGCGGAAAATGAGGATTAAACTAAGTACGAACCAGGGGATAGTTGATAGCAAACTGATGGTTGGATATAAACGCACTAAGGGTGCTTGCACGAATACTGGAATTGAGACTAAAAATGCTGAGGCGCTAAATATTAACCACTGTTTGATGGTGTTTGTTTTGGCTGCAGTGACAGAATTGTCGAGGCGGGCGATGGTGGCAATAGGTGCGATCGCTGAGGATACTAAATTTAGATTAAACAACTGATTGGACTCCGTATTGTTTCAATAGGTGGACTAAAAATTTTGCTGCGGTTGTGGGTGCGATAGTCTCAATGCCGGCGGCGGTTTGGCTGACGTGCCAGCCTTTTGCCGTTTGGGGATCTCGCCATAAATCCAAATGTTCGATCGGCGGATCTGCATAAAAGCTTTCTCCACCGCTGCCGAGAATTGCCGAACTCCAGTGCGTAAAGCGATCGTGGCTGATTCGGTGGATGGGAAAATTGCCCGCCAGAGGTACTCCCCAACCGTCTAAGGCAAAAAATGCCCCGACTTTGCCGCCGAGTTGCTGCCACATCCAAGCCGCCCCGATCGCCCCGGCTACTCCTGCCGAAAAGCTGACAAATACTAGGCTTTCTCCTGCTAAGTCTTCGCTGGACAAAAAGTGCAATATGTCAAAAGCTGAAAAAGGCGGATATTTATGAGCGGAAAAAATCTTGACAGGCTCGACTATTTGCTGGTTTGGGCGATCGGCTGCCAGCCCCCAAAGCCCCGAAAGTCCCGTCAGGAAACAGTCGGTTAGCTTGGGTTCGTGGAATCCGGGGCAAATTACCAGTCTCATAGTTCGTCAAGAAAGTTAATATAGTTCGCAACATAACTTTATCATATGCCTACTATATCATATACTACCCCAGGGGATAGGGTGTTAAAGTTATAACAGAGTCAAGTTTGAAGAGTATCCCCCCAAGTTAAAAGCTGGGAACGCTCCAAACCGCATTAATCTGAGGCAAGGTGAGGGAGTCTTAAGAAAACATAAAACTTATCCCCCCCGGCCCCATTCCCTGTCAAGCTTAGCAAAGCCTGATTCTAGTTTTAAGCAGTTCTGTATTTAGATTTAACTTTTCTGGTGGCGTCGAAGCCGACCCCACAAAAGCTTAAAGAAACAGGATTGTGAAAATTAGAGGCCTGCCAGCTTAGCTGCCCTACGAATTTCGGGTCAAGGTCAAAAAACCGACTTAGGACTGATGCTCATCAATCCGGTTTCTAGGATAAATAAGAGGTTTGACCGGGAAGTATGGGCGCAGAAATCGGGAATCAGCCCCGCGCACGTCAGTCGTGCGATCGCAAACAATGAAAAATCTCCCATTCACCCTTCATCCTGCCTGGATCTCTTAGAATAAATAAAATTGAGGAATACAAAGTGGTTGCTTCTCCAGAAAAAATCGATTTCAAAACATCTGCAGCACCCGCAAGTAACGATCGGGTTGCTGTATTGCTGATGGGTTACGGCGAAGTCGAAAGCTACGACGATTTTGCCAACTACAACGAACAAGCTTTAAATTTGCTTACGGCAAAGTTTGCACCAGTACCGCTTTGGATTTATCCGCCGCTGGCGAAGATTTTAGCAATCTTTGACTTGCACGAGTGGAGTCACCAACACGGTCAATTCGTTTCGCCGCACAATGCAATTTTTGAACAGCAGCGCGCTGGGATTGAAAAGAATTTACAGGAGAAATGGGGCGATAAAGTAAAAGTGTTCAAAGCTTTTAACTTTTGCGCGCCGTTTTTGCCGGAACAAGTAATCCCTCAAATTCAAGCAGAAGGATTTGACAAAATTCTGATTTATCCGCTGTTGGTAGTTGATTCTGTTTTCACCAGCGGCATTGCAGTCGAACAGGTGAATAAAGCTTTAGCACAAACCTTTGATGGTAAGGAACATTGGGTAAAAGGACAGCGCTACATTCCCTCTTTTTACGATGAACCTGCTTACATCCAGCTAATGGCGGATTTGGTTGAAGAGGAAATTAAGAACGATTTAGCTGTAGCGCATTTGCCTTCTCAGATTGGGATTGTGCTGATGAATCACGGTTGTCCGCACAAGGCGAAGGGCTTTACTTCGGGAATTGTGGAAAGTCAAGCTTTGTACGATCGCGTGCGGGAACGTTTGATGTATCGCTATCCTTTGATTTCGGTAGGTTGGCTCAATCACGACACACCGCTGATTGAATGGACGCAGCCTGATGCGACGTTGGCAGCGAAGAATTTGATCGATTTGGGTGCAACTGCGATCGTCTTTATGCCGATCGGATTTGCGACAGAAAATCACGAAACTTTGTTAGATGTAGACCACATTATTGAGTCTTTGCAGAAACAGCGTAAAGGAGTTACTTACCGCAAATTGCCTTGCGTTAACGACCATCCAGAGTTTCTGAAAATGGCGGCCGAGTGGGCAAATCCGCAGATTGAAGCGTTGTTGAGTGAGACTGCGGTTGCTGTTAATCCGAGTTTGGCTTCGGCGCACCGCGAGCACAGTCATTCTCACGGGGAACACGGGCATTCTCATGGGGATCACGGTCATTCTCATGGCGGGCACGGGCATTCTCATGGGGATCACGGGCATTCTCATGGTGAACACGGGCATTCTCATGGCGGGCACGGGCACAGTCATTAATTAGTTGAGTTAAAAAGTCGATCGCCCTTTGCTTTTTTTAGAGAAAGGGCGATTTGCTTTTTTATCATCAAACTGATAAGCTTTTCTGCATTCATACTGAGATTGATAGTCGAGTACCTGTGGGGAACGAAGTTGGGTGACACAATCAAATCCCTACTTTTCGAGTCGAGACGATATAATTGAAGCAGTTGCGGTAAAAATGAGAAAATAAATAAATGAAAATTATTCGTTTAGAAATTACCAATATAAAAAGCTTTCAAGACAAAGTAGATATCCAATTTGATCCCCAATTTAATATATTAGTTGGTCCCAATGGGGGCGGAAAAAGTAATTTTTTAGATATCCTGCTGATAATTTTAAAAAAATTCTTTTTATATAGTTATTCGGTGAATCATGGTATGGGAATTGGAGCGAGGGAGATTCGGCTAGTACCTTCATTTGATCCGGCAGAGAATCATCTAGATAAATTCAGTGCAGATCCTTCTGAATCTAAAATTGAAATAAGTTTTAAAGTAGATGCTCAAGATATAAAAAATATAGCAACAATCAATCAATATAAAAAACAAATAAAGTCAGCTTTGGGTGACTACAACATTCAATATTTATCTGATCCAATAGATGAAGTTGAAAAGTGGAAACTGGGTGAGTTAGCAGAAAATCAAGAGTTAGTATATTGCATAGTCAACAATGTACTTGTACAACCACCTTTGAATTCACGAGAATTAATTTATCTTAAATTTTTGAACTATTATGAACTTTTATCAAAATTTATACAGAAGGCTATTGATTTGAAGCCTTTACCTCCTGATACTCGCCTTAGCCCAAAATATGTATATTTTTCGCCTTACAGAGGAGGAGATCCGCTACTTCAAGTCACCTTAGCAGGTGAGAGCTATTATAATTTATTAAGTAATTCTTCATCAGCTACGTCTCGAAGTACAACTTCTTTAATAAAGCTAGCATCAATATACTTTGCAGAAAAGAGACGGAACTATGAAATGCTTGCCAAGAATCAAGGATACGAAAAAGATTGGGATGCAGATGAAGAAGTTAAGTTAGTAACTAAACATTTAAATAAATTGGGATATTCATGGAATGTAGAGCTTAAAGATGCAAACAGTAATACTTATGAGATTATTCTGCTAAAAATCCAAGAAAATACAAAATTTTCTTTAGAGCAGGCGAGTTCGGGAGAAAAAGAAATTCTAAATTTTTTATTGGGAATTTTTGCATATAATATTAAAAATGGCTTGATAATTGTAGATGAACCTGAAGTTCATTTACACCCTAAATGGCAATCTCTACTCCTTGAATTATTCTTTGATTTAGCTGATTTAACACAGAACCAATTTATTTTTTCAACGCATTCTCCTATATTTATTAATCAGAAGACTATATCGAAGATTGTGAGGGTTTATAAATCGAGTGGTAAAAGCACTATAAAAAATTTTCTTAAAAGCAATTTTGACGAAACTAAAGACCTTCTCCACATAATTAATAGCCACAACAACGAGAAAATATTTTTTGCAGATAAGGTAGTTCTTGTGGAAGGAATTACCGATAGGATTTTTTGGGAGCAATTAATTAATCTTTATAAGAAAGCCGAAAAAAGTGAAATTATAGAAGTTTTGGAGGTACATGGAAAAATTAATTTGGAAAAATATCGTAAATTTCTAAAAAAAATTGACTTGGACAATTACATAATTGCAGACCTAGATTATATTTTACAGATTGGTAGTGAAGAACTCAAGAAAATGTTTATAGTGGATTATCCAAAAATAGATCGAGAGGTTATTAATGCCAAAAAAAGCACAGATGGTCAAACATTGTTTGAGCAAATTGAAGAGGCTATAAAGAGTGAAAATTTCGATGCTCTAGCAAAGCTTTGTAATTATATCAAGTCGAGAAAAATGAAGTTACCCGATGATCTAACCGATGAACAATTGCAATTATTAGAAAATTTTATAGAAAAACAAAGAAAGGATAAAATTTTTGTTCTTAGTAAAGGAGAAGTAGAATACTACTTACCGGAAGAATATAGAAATTTAAACAAACTTATTGAATTGAGTAAAAATGAAAAGAAATTTAGAGATTTTATTATTGGTGAAGACTACCTAGAGAAAAGGCGAGAACTAAGTAAAATTATTTGTTCTATCCTCGGAATAAACTTACTATCAGACGAATAGGTGGTTGGATATCTTAGCCATCGCTAGGATCGAGCATAACTTCATCATCCTCATCCAAGTCGAAATTCTCTGGAACTAATCGCTCGAAGCTATTGCAGGTAGGAAGCTAAGGCAAGTCTCCCAGCATAGCAACCGCTTCAGCTACAGCAAGAAGCTGAAAAATTGGCGACACTCCAAAGCATTTCCTTCGATCAGTTTATTCTCTGGGCTGTAGCCGAAAAAGTCGCTACTCTCAAGCAGCGGAATGACGATGCTGTATTCCCTCAAATCACCTATGTGCGGGGCGCTAGCGGCGAACTCGTACCCGTTTTGCGCGGCACTCGGTTGCGGGTGCAAACAGTAGTCATCGCAGCGCAGAAATGGGGTTTTTCTCCAAACCAAATTGCCACTGAGTATGACTTAAGTGAAGATCAAGTGAACAATGTTCTCGCTTTTTATGCGGCTCACCATCAAGAAATAGACGCATCTATTGCCGCTGATCAAATTATCGAAGCTGCTAATGTCTAAACCGCTATTGCATCTAGATGCCGATACCTCTTTTAAAGCTTTGCAAGCCGCCCTTTTATCTCGCACGCAGTCACGATGTCACTCGGACACCGACTGAGTGGATGGCTTTAGATGCTAGCGATGAGGCTCAATTGCTAGAAGCAACAGCGCGAGGGCGGTGTATTTTTACGTTTAATGTCCGGGATTTTCAGGTTTTAGCTCAGCGTTATCCCGAACATGGGGGTATCATTTTGGCAGCTCAAAACAGTTGGACATTATCGAGTCTAATTGCTGCGCTCGATCGCCTGCTTTCAGAAACACAAGCTGCTGACTGGAAAGGGCAAGTCCGCTGGCTTAATCAGTGGCGAACCTAATCTTATCTTGATATTGAGTTAAAAAGTCGATCGCCCTTTGCTTTTTTTAGAGAAGGGGCGATTTACTTTATTAATTTATGGTACTGTAAAACTTAACAATGACAGCCACAATCTTGTTGGATAAAAAAATGGGAATAATCTCAGTGACGTAATAGATCGCTGGAAATCGCTAATAACCCGCAACTTGGTTTCTTATACAAAATACAGATTAGAGATTAGAGTATAATAAAAATTATTTTCCCGTACATTCCTGGTTTCATATCAAATCTGCGCTTCATCCGAATAGTAAAGTGGCAACCAAATATAAGCGCAATTTTCAGTTTTTTGACTCACAGTGAACTGTTAACAATCATGAGGAGTGAACCGGAATCGATATAATCTCTCTACTTGGCACTCAATACTTTAAGATTTTGAGCTGCATCGTTTAGTAGTTGAGTACCTACCTTAGTTTGATTAATACCGCTAGCAGTTTGTTTAGCTCCAGAATTGATAGTATTCATTGCTTCAACTACTTGTTGGACGGCTAATGCTTGTTGCAT